>NZ_JBRRCU010000052.1:0-32237 GCF_056759195.1 Stenotrophomonas sp. STEN083
GGGGTTTTTTTTTGGGGTTTTTCTTGGTCGCCAGCGTCGGGGTGCGTGGGCCCGCCCGGTCCCCCCCCGCGCCCGAGGGGGCCGGGGCACTACAGAACAACACCATGCCGAGCTTGGCTCGGCACTACACAAGATCGATGCGGCGCTACACACTGCCGCCCAAGCACAAACAGGAGCTCCGCCCATGACGAAGTCCTTCCACAAGCGCAGCCGCGCGCCGTGGCTCAGCAGCTGCGTGTTGCTGGGCATGTCCGCCCTGCAGGTCCAGGCCGCCGACACCACCTCCGCCCCTTCGCTTGTCCCCCTGCCCGCCAGCTACCAGGCTGACGGCGGCAAGGACTTCGTGTTGAAGAGTTCCGCCCGCGTCGGCGGCAACGACGAGGCAGCACGCCGCGCCGCCGCGCAGTTCGTGACGTTGTTGAAGCAGAATGGCGGCCCGACCCTGGCCATTGCCGACAATGCCGGCAGCGCGCAGATCCGCTTCCGCCTCGACCCTTCGGCAACCAACACTGCCGAAGGTTATGCACTGAAGGTCTCCAACACCGGCATCGATGTCAGCGCCGGTGATGATGTCGGCCTGTTCTATGGCGCAGTCACCGCCGCCCAGCTGCTGACCGGCAACACGCCCGGCCACGTCGCCGCCGCCACCATCGCTGATACTCCGCGCTTCCCGTGGCGTGGCTTCATGCTCGATTCGGCACGCCACTTCCAGAGCATGGATGAGATCAAGAAGCTGCTCGATGCCATGGCGCAGCACAAGCTCAATATCTTCCATTGGCATCTCACCGATGACCAAGGCTGGCGCATGGAGATCAAGCGCTACCCGAAGCTGACTGAAGTCGGCAGCTGCCGCGTGCCGCTGGGCGATGCCGGCATCAATACCGCCACTGGCGAGCCGCGCCAGTACTGCGGTTACTACACGCAGGAGCAGATCCGCGAAATCATCGCGTACGCCGCCGAGCGCCACATCCAGGTGATCCCGGAAATCGACGTACCCGGGCACGCCACCGCCGCCATCGTCGCCTACCCGGAACTGGGCACCACCGATCAGAAACTGGTCATCGACAACCAGTGGGGCGTGTTCCCGAATCTGTTCAACACCGAGGAAGCCACCTTCCAGTTCCTGGAGAACGTGCTGGAAGAAGTGATCCAGATGTTCCCGTCCAAGTACGTGCATGTCGGCGGCGACGAAGCCGTCAAGGACCAGTGGATCGCCTCCAAACGCGTGCAGGAACGCATGCGCGAACTTGGCGCCAAGGATGAAATGGAGATGCAGAGCCATATCATCAAGCGCCTGGAGAAATTCCTTGAGCAACACGACCGCCGCCTGATCGGCTGGGACGAAATCCTCGAAGGCGGTCTGCCGCCGGAGGCCACGGTGATGTCCTGGCGTGGCACCGAGGGTGGGCTCAAGGCTGCCAGCGAAGGCCACGACGTGGTGATGTCGCCGGTCACCCATATGTACATGGACTACCTGCAGACCGAGTCGCCGAACGAGCCGCCGGGCCGCCCGACCACCATCCCCCTGCAGAAAGCCTACGAGTTCGAACCGGTACCGGCCGAACTTGCCGCCGACAAGCGCGCGCACATCCTTGGCCTGCAGGCCAACATGTTCAACGAGCACACCCGCAACGACCAGAACCTGGAGCACAACCTGTTCCCGCGCCTGGCTGCGGTCGCCGAGACCGGCTGGAGCCCGCAGAACAAGCGCAACTTCAGCAACTTCCTGCAACGCCTGCCGCGTCAGCTGCAGCGCTACCAGGCAATGAACATCGCCTATGCAAAGACGCCGTTCCAGGTCGACATGCAGGACAAGGGCGAACACCGTACCGGTGCAGTGCAGGTGAGCCTCAACAATCCGCTGGGCTACCCGGTGCACTACACCCTGGACGGCAGTGCCGTCACCGCAAGCTCGCCGCTGTACGCGCAGCCGTTGCAGTTGAAGGTACCGGTGCAGGTACAGGCCGCGGCCTTCTTCGATGGCAAGCCGTTGGCAGCGGCCAGCAGCTTCAAGCTGGATGCCGCATCACTGTTGGTCCGTGAGGACACCCAGCTCGGCCTGTGCCCGAATGGCGGCAAGCTGCTGCTGCGCCTGGAAGATGACGGTCCGGCCGAAGGCGAGCGTGAAGTGTTCAACGTCAACATCTTCAACCCGTGCTGGTTGTGGAGCGATGTTGACCTGTCCGGCATCGCCAGCATCAAGGTGCGTGCCGGTCGCATCCCGTACAACTTCCAGCTGGCCCACGACGAACCGTCGCGCAAGTTCGCGCCGGCTCGCACTGCCCACGGTGAGATGGAGATCCTGGCCAACTGCGAAGGCAAGCCGCTGGCCTCGATCCCACTGCCGGCCGAACCGGGTGCGGACGGCTTCCTCGAACTGGACGCCAGCATCGCCGCACCGGCAACGCGTGGCGACCTGTGCGTACGCTTCACCGGCGACACCCGCCCCAACATGTGGACGCTGGACTGGATCAAGCTCGAACCGGCCAAGTAATCCACACAGCGATTTGTTGTAAGCACAAGGCCACCGCATGCGGTGGCCTTGTGCTGTCTGCCATAAGGCCGTTGGAAATTCCCTGATTTGTGCGGAGCTACCGGAGCGACGTAAGCCGCGAAGCAATGGATCCAACACCCGGCAGAAGCCCTGTACATCAACTCACCGATGCCCGTAACCGATCGGGATACAGAAAAGCCCTCCATTTCGTTGCCTCCGGCTTCGCGGCTTACGCCGCTCCTACAGGGGGCCTGGGCGTGCCAAAAAATTTCACAGGACTTCATCAACCCCGTGGGGCAAAACGCAAAAACGTTCATATATTTCACATGAAACAAAAATAGTCACTGAAATCATTGATATATGAGCACTGCCAACTGAGCCCGAGCGATGAAAATTTTTTGCACTGCGCCTTGACATCGTTGTCACGAAGCACGGACACTTCGCATGCCGCAACGCCAACAGGTGTCGCGCCAACTTCCAGGGGACGTGCGTGGTTGCCAGCCGGAACACAACAGCCAAGCTGACCACTCCTACATCCACCGCGCCGTTGCTGGCCGCGGATGTGGGTGGCACCCACGTCCGCGTAGGCCTTGTGCAGCCGGGCAGCAGCGCCGGCGCACCCATGCAGCTGCTGGCCTACCGCCAATACCGCTGCGCCGACTACCCGGACCTGAGCAGCATCCTTGCCCAGTTCCCGGTTGACCGCGCCACCGTGCGCGAATGCGCCATCGCCAGTGCCGGTTTCGCCCTGCCCGATGGCACGGTGATCTCAGCCAACCTGCCGTGGCCGCTGTCGTGCAACCGCATCCGCGATGATCTCGGCTTCGCCGCGGTGCATCTGGTCAATGATTTCGAAGCCGTAGCCCATGCCGCCGCACATATCGATGCCAGCGACGCACTACTGCTGAGCGGCCCTGCCCTCGCCGCCGAGGGACCGGTACTGATCGTGGGCCCCGGCACCGGCCTGGGCGCGGCACTGTGGATTCCCAATGGCAGCCGCTCGATGGTGCTGGCCACTGAAGCCGGACAAGCCTCGCTGAGCGCCAGCACCGCACTGGAAGTCGCCGTGCTGCAGCAGATGCTGCGCGGGCGCAACCATGTCGCCATCGAGCACGCCTTGTCTGGCCCGGGCCTGCTCAACCTGTACAACGCACTGTGCGCCGTGCGCGACACCGCGCCCGTGCACGTCACACCCGATGCAATCAGCGCCGCTGCCTGCGATGGCGGCGATCCGGTTGCCGAACAGACGCTGCAGCTGTTCTGCGCGATTCTCGGCTCGACCATCGGCGACATGGCGCTGCTGTACGGCGCGCAAGGCGGCATCTATCTGGCTGGCGGCATCCTGCCCAAGATCAGCCAGTTCCTCATCAACAGCAGCTTCGCCGAGCGGTTCCTCAACAAGGGACCGATGCGCGAAGCGCTGCAACGCATCCCCGTGAAGTTGGTAGAGCACGGGCAACTGGGCGTCATCGGCGCCGCCAGTTGGTATCTGGGACGCAGGGAAATCGATCCCAGCGCACCGCACTCGGCAGTAACGCAGGCGCATGCGGCAGCCCGCCCATGCACCGCTTCCAGTGACACAACTTCCGGCCAGTTCGCCGGCATCCATCAATGATGAGGAGAGACATCATGAGGTACCGCAAGTCCGTACTATCCGCCGCCATCGTCACCTGTCTGAGCTTTTCCGCGCACGCGCAGGAAGCCAGCAAGGAAGCCACCGAGCTTGACCGCGTTGTCGTCACCGGCATCCGTGCCAGCCTGCAGCAGTCGCTGGAAACCAAGCGCAACGCCGATTCCATCGTCGACGTGATCACCGCCGAGGACGTGGGCAAGTTCCCGGCCACCAACGTCGCCGAAGCGATGACCATCATTCCGGGCGTCACCATCGACCGCGCATATGGCCAAGGCGAGAAGGTGTCCATCCTCGGCACCGACCCTGCCTTGAACCGCACCCTGCTCAACGGCCAGTCCATCGCTTCGGGCGACTGGAACATGTCCGACTTCCCGACCCGCACCTTCAACTACTCGTTGCTGGCGCCTGAACTGGTCGGCAAGGTCGAAGTATTCAAGTCACCGGAAGCACGCCTGGATGAGGGCTCGATCGGCGGCACCGTCAACATCTCCACGCGCAAGCCGCTGGACATGCCGGAGAAGGTCAGCGTCAGCGGTCGCGTCAGCTACGGCCGCAACGATCGCGTCGACAAGACCGACCCCAGCGCCTCTGCTGCCTTCGGCTGGAAGAACCAGGCCGAAAACTTCGGCTTCATCCTCTCGGCACAGGCCAGCAACGAAAGCATCCGCCGTGACGGCATCGAGTCCTACGGCACCGTCACTGCCAAGAACTACCGCGATGGCGTCGATGGCGCAGCCGGCTCGGTCAACAACACCGGTGTCGACTGGTCGGTTCCGCCACTGCCCAATGGCCAGCAGCCGCAGAAGCCCGGCACCTGCCAGGGCGCCTGTGCCGACGCCTTGAACGCCAACCCGAACGCAGTGGGCCCGGGCTCGATGAGCGCGCACTTCTTTGAACAGAAGCGCAAGCGCAACACCTATTCGGCATCGCTGCAATTCAAGCCGGTCGAGCAGCTGAACATCGAGTTCAACGCCTTGAAGGTCGACGCGAACTTCGACCACATGGCGCAGTCCATGTTCGTCTGGCCGGGCAATACCTATGGCGGCCTGATGACGATGACCGATGTCACCATCAAGGACGGCTTGATTACCAGTGGTACGCACAAGAACGGCCGCGTGGCGTTCGATCTGCAGAACCGCCGGGCCAAGGTCGAGTCGGAAACCTACGACATCAAGGTCGACTGGAACGATGAGCGCTGGTTCGCCTCCACCCATATCGGTCGCACCAAGGCCGAGGGTGGCCCGAAGCAGGTCTATGGCAGCTTCCTGGCCAACGCCGACTACACCTGGTCGATCGAGAATGGCCCGAACAAGCCGGGCAGCGTCACCTTCCACGGCAAAAACCCGTTCACCGATCCGGAAGCCTTCCGCATGGATGGCGGCTATGCCGATCCGTGGCACACCAACCCGCCAGCCGAAGGGAACTGGGCATCGGGCTGGGGTGGCAACCTGGTGGAAAAGCCAACCCTGGACAAGGAAACCTACGGCCAGCTGGACTTCGGCCTGAAGCTGGATTCGCCGGTCTACCTGATCCGCGCCGGCTACAAGCAGCGCTCGCATGAGACCGGCCAGATCCAGCGCGGCGTGACGCTGGCATCGATCCAAGGCTATGGCGATGCCACCGCCTCGATGTTCAACCCGCGCCCGCTGCCTGGCAACTATCTGAGCGGCTTTGGCGGCTATGGCGACCTCGCCGACCGCTTCACCATCGATGGCTGGGCATTGGCCGACTACATCGCCAGCAACAAGTGGCTGGCACCGTGGCAGACCGCGCCGGTCCCGACCACACTGGGCAATGCGGAATTCGCACGCAATACCTGGACGATCGAAGAAGACATCAAGGCCGCCTACGTGCAGGCCGATTTCAGCTTCGACCGCCTGCGCGGCAACATCGGCGTGCGCTACGTACAGACCGAAGTTGGCAGCGGAGCGTGGATCTGCACCGTCAACAACCCCAAGGACTGCACGGCGGACAAGTACGAGTGGCGGGTCAAGCCGAGCAAGTACAACAACGCACTCCCGAACCTGAACCTGGTCTACGACGCCACCGACGAGCTGGTGCTGCGCTTCTCCGCAGCCAAGACCATGGCCCGTCCGAGCTACGCCGACGTGTCCAGCTACCTGTGGCTGTCCGATCAGCAGCAGACCGGCGGCGGCGGCAATCCGGACCTGAAGCCCTACCTGTCCACCAACCTGGACTTCTCGGCCGAGTGGTATTTCTCGCAGAACGCGATCCTGGCCGGCTCGCTGTTCTACCGCGACGTTTCCGACTACATCCTGATGGCAACCCGCGAGGAATCCCACTGGAACATCAACCAGGGCAAGGAAACCATCTATCGCGTTGATCGTCCGCAGAATGCCGGCGACGCCAAGATCAAGGGCGCATCCCTGGCGTGGCAGCAGAACTTCGGCATGGGCTTCGGCATCGTCGCCAACTACACGTACTCCGATGGCGAGGCCACCAACGGCCGTCCGCTGCCGTACAACTCGAAGAACCAGTTCAACATCGCCCCGTTCTTCGAGAACGACAAGTTGGCAGCCCGCATCACCTACAACTGGCGCGACAAGTACTTCACCAACGTCAGCGGCGGTCGTGACCTGTGGACCATGGACTACACCTCGGTCGATGCCTCCATCTCCTACAAGATCACCGACAACCTGACCGTTGCCCTGGAAGGCATGAACCTGCTCGATGAGGAGTACCACTCCTACTCCGGCACCGAGCAGCTGCTGCGCGGCGCCTACCTGAGCGGCCGTCGTTACAACGCTTCGCTGCGCTTCGCCTTCTAAGCCAGCACCAACGCAATACCGTTTCCGCTGTTCTTTCTCCTCCAGCGGGCCTGGGTTTTCCAGGCCCGCTTTTTTTGTGCCCGCAACAGCCCGACGGCGGCGAAGCGGAACCCAAATTACCAATGAATTGAAGCTGAATATAATTTTCATAGCTGAAAATAATATCTTCAAGATCTCTCAAGAGGACTTGAAATAAAAAACAATTTCAACGCAATTAATGCGCAAAATAAGTAATAAATGCCTGAAAAAGATCTCTTTGGCCTTATTTTTTTCATGAAAATTATTTTTGCAAAACACCAAAAAGCCGAGCAAACTCCAGTTCTGGCTGAACACCGGTAGTCCCGCGCTCCACCCAACGCATCGAGGCATGACGTGGACCAGCATCGCCAGCTACACCTTCGCTTTTTCCACGTCGTCGGCCTGTATCGCAGGGCGGCCGCGCGCGACTTCATCCCCATGACCGCCATTGACTGACGCCAGGTTCCACGCGGTCGGCCAGCTCGGTGACCGCGATCAACTATCCGCACGCCCGCCGGGCTACGGCAATCACTGACCGGCACGCATTTGCCGGCCATCCATCAGCAAAGGGAGAGAGACCTTTGAACCACCGCAAGTCGCCACTCACCGCCGCCATCATCAGTTGTCTGGCAATCAGCTTCTCCGCTGCCGCCCAGGACGCGCAGAAAGAAGCAACCGAGCTTGACCGTGTCGTTGTCACCGGCATCCGCGCCAGCCTGCAGCAGTCGCTGGAGACCAAGCGCAATGCCGACGCCATCGTCGACGTGATCACCGCCGAAGACGTGGGCAAGTTCCCGGCCACCAACGTCGCCGAAGCGATGACCATCATCCCCGGCGTCGCCATCGACCGCGCCTTCGGTCAGGGCGAGCGCGTCAGCATCCTCGGCACCGATCCTTCGCTCAACCGCACCCTGCTCAACGGCCAGACCATCGCCTCGGGCGACTGGAACATGTCCGACTTCCCGACCCGTACCTTCAACTACTCGCTGCTGGCACCGCAGCTGGTCGGCAAGATCGAGGTATTCAAGTCACCCGAAGCGCGCCTGGACGAAGGCTCGATCGGCGGCACCGTGATGATCAGCACGCGCAAGCCCTTGGACATGGAGAAGTCACTGACCATCTCCGGCCAGGTCGGCATGACCCGCAACGAAGTAGCCAGCTCCAACGACCCGAACGCCGCACTGCTGCTGGGTTGGAAGAACCAGGCCGAGAACTTCGGCGTGGTGTTCTCGGCACAGCGTGACGAGGAAAACATCCGCCGCGAAGGCTACGAGGCATTCAACGTCATCACCGCCAGCGCGTTCAATGCGTCCATCGCCAACGGCAATTGTGCTGGTGCCTGCGCCGACGCAATCCGTGCCAACCCGAACGCGATCGGCGTCAACTCCGCCGGCGCGGCGTTCTTCGAGCAGGAACGCAAGCGCGACACCTATACCCTGAGCCTGCAGGCCAAGCCGGTTGAAAAGCTCGACATCGAGTTCAACGCCTTCGCCATCGATGCCAGCTATGACCATCAAACCCACCCGATGTTCATCAACCAGGGCAACAACTTCCACAGCGGCGGCAGGCTGACCGACATCACCATCAAGGATGGCATCGTCACTGGCGGCAAGATGAAGAACGCGCTGTCGATCTTCGACCTGCAGAGTCGCTGGGCCGAGACAAAGTCGCGCACCTACGACCTGAAGGCTGCATGGAACGACGAGCGCTGGTCGCTCAGCACGCAGCTCGGCAGCACCCGCGCCGATGCTGGCCCGCGCCAGTTCTACAGCGAGTTCCTTGCCCACACCGACTATGAATGGAAGGTCCAGAACTCCGACACCAATCCATTTGAAGTCAGCTTCCCGAACGGCAATCCGTTCACCGATCCGTCGCTGTTCCGCTTCGAAGGCTGGGCCGGCAACGTGGTCGAGAAGCCGACCGTGGACAAGGAAAAGTATGGGCAGATCGACTTCGGCCTGAAGCTCGACTCGCCGGTCTACCTGCTGCGTGTCGGCTACAAGCAGCGCGATCACTTCGTCGGCCAGGTGCAGCGCGGTTTCGGCCTCAACACCACCGCCACCAACAGTGCCGGCGAGTTCGGCCCGCGGCCGATGCCGGGCGATTATCTGTCCGGGCTCGGCAATGGCGGCGCGCTCGGCGATCGTTTTACCGTCGACCCCGCCAAGCTGTACGAGTGGATCATGAGCGGCAAGTGGCTGGCCCCTGGCGCATCAATGCCGGCACTGTCGCCGTTCAGCTCCGGCGAGTTCGCCCGCAACACCTGGTCGATCGAGGAAGACAGCAAGGCGCTCTACGCCCAGGCTGATTTCAGCTTTGATCGCCTGCGCGGCAACATCGGTGTTCGCTACGTGCGCACCGAAACCACCAACGAGGGCTACACCTGCGCCAACAACGTGAATCCCTGCCCGCAATGGGAGACCGTCGTTGCTGGCAAGAAGTACAACAACGTACTGCCCAACCTCAACCTGATCTACGACCTCAACGATGATGTAGTGCTGCGCTTCTCTTCGGCCAAGGTCATCGCCCGTCCGAACTATGCGGACATGTCCAGCTACATCTGGCTGACCGACCTGAACCTGTCCGGCGCCGGCGGCAACCCCGACCTGGATCCGTACCAGTCCACCAACTTCGATTTCTCCGCCGAATGGTACCTGTCGGAGAACGCGATCCTTGCCGCGTCGCTGTTCTACCGTGACGTCAAGGATTACATCCTCAATCAGTCGCAGAAAGAGAGCCACTACAACATCAACCAGAACCGTGACGATCTGTATGACGTAACCCGTCCGCAGAACGCCGGCAATGCCAAGGTCCGCGGTTACTCGCTGGCATGGCAGCAGGGCTTGGGCGCTGGCTTCGGCATCGTCGCCAACTACACCTTCTCCGATGGCGAAGCCGATGATGGTCGCCCGCTGCCGTTCAACTCCGAGCACCAGTTCAACATCAGCCCCTACTTCGAACAGGGCAATTGGAGCGCACGGGTCACCTACGGCTGGCGCGACAAGTACTTCACCCGCATGGCCGCGGCCAATACCCAGGTATGGACCGATGACTACGGCTCGCTGGATGCGTCCGTCGGCTATCGTGTCAACGAAAACCTGGCAATCCAGATCAATGCCATGAACCTGCTCAACGAGAACTATCACAGCTACTTCGGCAGCAAGCTGCTCACCAATGGCCTGTACACCACCGGCCGTCGCTACATGGCCTCGCTGCGCTTTGATTTCTAAGCCGCGTTGCCGCTGATGCCGTACCGCGGGCCCGGTTCATCGGGCCCGCACCCATCCTTCGTATTGAACGTCCTACGACCCTTGCCGGGCCACCATGACACGCACATCCCTTCGCAGCAGTGCTCCTGTACAGCGCCAGCACCACGGCTGGTCACTCCTGCTGCTTGCCTGCTTGTTTGCAATCAGCAACCTTGCCCAAGCCCAGGTGACCGACCTCTCCGGCTATTGGCTCGGTGAGATCGGCAGCGCGCGCGAGAAGGTTGCGATCGGGCTGGAACTCAAGGCCGATGCCAATGGTCGCTATGACATGCGGATCGACCTGCCGATGGCACATCTGCAGAGCCTGCCACTGCATGGCAAGGCAGATTTCGACAACAACGTGCTGGCGCAGCGCGCCATGCACATGACACTGCGGCAACACGGCGACCGTCTCGCCGGCAGCCTGTTCGCTGACGGCGAGCAGGTCAGCCTGCGCCGCAGCACCCGCGACCAGCTGCCCGCCGCAGCGTCGCCCCCCACGGATTTGAAAACATTGCCGGCGCCGCGCTGGAGCACGCGCCTGGGCGGGCAGATATTCGCTTCGCCAGTGACCCGCGACGGCATCGCCTATATCGGTACAACCGCAGGCGCGGTCTCGGCAGTAGAGCTCGACGACGGCGCGGTACTGTGGACCACCACCACCGGCTACCCGGTGTATGCCAGTGCCCTGCTCACCGCCGATGCGGTTTTCGTAACCAGCGACGGCGGCTACCTGCATCGCCTCGACCGCAGCACCGGGCACGAGCAATGGCGCTCTTCCATCCAGGGCAGCCAAACCAGTCGCGAACCGCCACAACCACAACTTGCCGCCTGGGAGTGGCAGGCACCGCGGCCTTTGCTGATAGATGGTCAGCTGTATGTCGGCGGCGCCGACGGCAGCGTGCAGGCACTGGATGCCGGCACTGGTGCAATGCGCTGGAAGATCCAGCTGCGTGATCGCATTCAGCACAGTCCAGCCAGCGATGGTGGGCAGCTGTTCGTCGTCACCGAAGCCGGCATCGTACAGGCGCTGGCGCTGCACGATGGCAAGCCTGCGTGGCAGTACCGCATGAGCTCGCGGCCCGGCGCGGCGCCGATGGTGCATGCCGGCCGCGTATTCGCCAACGACCGCAGTGGTGTGCTGCATGCGATGCATGCCAGCAACGGAAGCCCGCTGTGGCGCACCCAGTTCTGGACATCGTGGATCGAATCGGAGCCCGCTTTCGACGGCGACACGCTGTACATCGGCTCTTCCGATCTGCGTAAGATCAGCGCGATCGATACCCGTAACGGCCACGTTCGCTGGCGCACCGACGTAGGTGGATGGAGTTGGGGCACACCACTGCCGACCGGCGATTTCCTGATTGTCGGCATGGCTGCAGGCAACCCCTATTTCCTTGAGCACAGCGCCGGCATCGGACTGATTGATCGCCGTGATGGGCGTCTGTTGGCCCGCTATCCGATGCCGGCCGGCCATGGTTTCCAATGGGGTATCGCAGGCAGCGTCGCCACGGATGGTACGACGCTCGCTGCAGCCGACATCGAAGGTGTGCTGATGGGTTTCGCGCTGGATGCGATGATCCCAGCGCACACGATCACTTCTTCCCTGCCATCACCTGCCGCACTGCAGGCCAGTTCCGCCTTGCCTTCCTCCCCCCGTGGATCGCAGAAACCGTAATTTCAACCGCAAACGCAACACCGTGCGGCTGCATGTCAGCCGACATTTCAAAGAGGATTCACGATGACCGGACACCGACTCTCCACCCATGCACTGCACGCCGCACTGCTGCTTGCACTCGCCGCCAGCAGCGGCCATGCGCCAGCCGCCACCAATACCGCGCCGGCTGCGTCGCAACTACCGGTGGAAGTCACAGGTGCCAGCATCATTCCGCGCCCGGTATCGGTGCTGCCAGGCAACGGCCGCTTCAGCGTCGATGCCTCCACCCGCGTGATCGCTGCCGACGGCGCCAGCGAAGTCGCCACACAGTTCACCCAGCTGCTGGCGCGCACCACACCGCTGCGGCTCACGTCCAGCAGCAGTGGCCAAGCCAAGGGCGCAATCCAGTTCCGCATCAACAAGCCTGCCTCCAATGCAGCTTCACCCGAGGGCTACACGCTGCGTATCAACAACGATGGCGTGCTGGTCGAAGCCGATGATGCACGCGGCCTGTTCTATGGCGCGATGTCACTGTGGCAGCTGCTTGCTGGTGCGCCTGCGAACAGCATCAGCCTGGCGGCGATGCAGGTCGAAGATGCACCGCGCTTCAGCTGGCGCGGCTTCATGCTCGACTCTGCGCGGCACTTCCAGAGCATCGATGACATCAAGCTGATCCTCGATGCGATGGCGACGCACAAGCTCAACACCTTCCACTGGCATCTGACCGATGACCAGGGCTGGCGCATGGAGATCAAGCGCTACCCGAAGCTGACCGAAGTGGGCAGCTGCCGCGCCGCTGCTGGCGAAGCCGGCGTTGGTGCTGACGGCAAGCCGCATCTGTATTGCGGTTACTACACGCAGGAACAGATCCGTGACGTGGTCGCCTATGCCGCCGCACGCCACATTAAGGTTGTGCCAGAGATCGACGTGCCCGGTCATGCACAGGCCGCGGTTGCCGCCTACCCGGAACACGGCGTGGTCGATGGTCCGACCCAACCGTCAGCGAACTGGGGCGTGAATCCCTACCTGTTCAACCCGCGCGAGGAAACCCTGCAGTTCCTGGAGAACATCCTGGCCGAAGTGCTGGAGATGTTCCCCGGCCAGTACATCCATATCGGTGGCGACGAGGCAGTGAAGTACCAGTGGCAGGATTCGCCGCAGGTGCAGGCCTATATCCGCGAGCTGGGGCTGAAGGACGAAGAAGCACTGCAGTCGCACATGCTCAAGCGGCTGGAAAAGTACCTGGAAGACCACGACCGCAAGCTGATCGGCTGGGACGAAATCATCGAGGGCGGCCTGCCGCCGCAGGCCACGGTGATGTCGTGGCGTGGCATCGAAGGCGGCATCGAAGCGGCCACCCATGGCCACGACGTGGTGATGACGCCGGGCAATACCTTGTACCTGGATTTCCTGCAGACCAATCTGCCGGAAGAGCCGACCGGTCGTCCCAAGTTCACCTCGATGCAGCGCGTCTACGCCTTCGACCCGGTGCCGGCCGAGCTGACCCCGGCGCAGCGCAAGCACGTGATCGGCGTGCAGGCCAATATGTGGACCGAACACACCCGCAACGGCAAGGACCTCAAGCACAACGTGTTCCCGCGCCTGGCGGCACTGTCCGAGATCGCCTGGACGCCGCTGCAGAACAAGAGCTACGACGACTTCCTCGCACGTCTGCCGGCGCAGTTGCAGCGCTATAAGGCATTGGGCATTGACTACGGCCAGACCGCGTTGTCGGTGGCGATGAAGCGTCAGGATGATCGTGCAGCTGAAAAGGTGACGGTCGAACTGTCCAACCCGCTCAGCTACCGCGACATCCGCTACACCACCGACGGTAGTACGCCTACTGCGCAGTCACCGGCCTATCCCGGCGCGCTGACCTTGCCGGTGCCGACCGTGCTGACCGCGCTTACCTTCTTCAACGGCAAGCCGGTGGCCGACAAACCCAGCCAATGGAACTTCGATGCGCAGTCGCTGCTGACCCGCACCGACAAGACCCTGGCGCAATGCCCGCAGGGCGGCCGCCTGCTGCTGCGTCTGGTCGACGACAACCCGTTGCACGGTGAGCGCGACAACTTCGACGTCACCATCTTCAACCCGTGCTGGCTGTGGGAAGACGCGCAGTTGCAGGACATCGGCTCGGTCAAGGTCCGCGCCGGCCGCATTCCCTACAACTTCGGCCTGCTGCGGCCGGAGGAAGCCAAGCGCGGCTTCCGCAAGCCGGTGAGCCAATACGGTGAATTTGAAGTGCGTGCAGGCTGCGAGGGCCGCGTGCTGGCCACCGTGCCGCTGCCGCAGCAGCCGGGCAAGGATGGCTTCATTGAACTGGAGGCCCCGCTACAAGCTGGTGCCGGGCAGATCACCGACCTGTGCATGACCTTCAGCGGCGATACCCGTCCGCAGATGTGGGTGCTGGACCAGGTGCGTCTGCAGCCGAAGCAGTAAGGCCCGGGGAGAAATCGCCGGGAAGGCGCGGTGCGGTACGTGAGTCCTCTCCACCCACGTCCCGCACCGCACCGACTTTGCAAAATCACCGGCACCTCGACGGTGCCTGTGATGGCGCAACGTAGCAGCCAAAGGGCCGCCTGCGTAAGTGCCAAAACAGCGGAAATAGCTGATTTATCTAAAGAATTAAGTTGCAGCCGCAACCAGAACAGCTTGCAGCGCTGCCCGTCGGCGCACTATCGGCTCAACGCCCTTGCAGCCTCAGCAGTAAATCCCGCAGCGGCGTCAGCACAGTCAGCATGCCGATCAGCACGCCACTGGCATTGGCCAGGGCGTCCATCGGATCGGCCATGCGCATGGCGGTCAGCGCGCCCTGCGCCCACTCGATGCCAACGCCCATCGCAACCAAACCTGCTGCCACCCAGCACAGCGCGCGGCGGCTGCCGAACAACTGCACTGCGCTGGCAGACAGAATGAAATAGGCCAACAGATGCTCGACCTTGTCGCTGTTCTGCGGCAGGTTCAGTTCTGGTGGCGGGATCAGGCACACAACGATCACAGCCAACACCGCCGCACACCACAGGCCCAACCAGAATCCTGCGCGACGCAGCGGTTTCAGCGTGGTGCTTACAGCCGCCACGTCAGGTCGCCCAGCAGGAAGGCAGCCGACATGTCGACGTCACGACTGAAGCCCATGACCTGGAAGCGCTCGCCCATTTCGGTCGGCAAGGTCAGCCGCTTGAGCTGATCACGCAGGCGCAGCTGGCCGACTTCATCGGTACGCGCTTCGGCCTGCAGCAGCAGATCGGTGATGCCGTTGCCGAGCAGGAAGTTGGCCTGGTTGCTGTAACCGGCCAGCTCGAAACCGGCATTGGTGCCGGCTTCGGCCAGCGCAGTGAAATCCACCGAGGCGGTGATGTCCTGCAGGCCCGGCCACAGGAATACGTCGTTGTGCACGCGGTGACGGTAGAACGCGCGCATCGTGCCGTCATTGCGCTCGCTCTGGTAGAACTCGCTGCGCGAATAGCCGTAGTCGACGAACAGCATCGCACCACGCTGCATGCCACCAGCCACCGCCTGGATCCAGTACGGCAGCTGCGGCAGCACTTCGGAACGGTAACCGTGCGCGAAGGGGCGCTCCAGATAACGCTCCACATGCCGTACCGCACCCAGCATCAGCTGATCGGCCGGCTGTGCGCCGCGCACGAAGCGGCCTTCGCCGTCGAGTTCCACGGTCTCTTCATAGATCTCGCCTTCGTCGGCGAGGAAGCGTGGCGTCGGCAACGCATCGATCACCTCGTTGGCGAACAGCACGCCGTCCCAATCGTCATCGAACGGCCGGTCCAGCCACTCCACCAGTGCGAACACCGGCGGAATCAGTGCGCGCTCGAGGCGTTCGCGCTGGCGCTCGCGCAGGTCGGCGCTGGGTTCAAGGATGGCGTAGCGCTCGGGCAGCGCATCCAGTTCCAGCAGGCGCTTGAGCATGATTTCGGCGAATGCACCGCTGCCGCCGCCCAGTTCCAGCATACGTGCCTGCGGCCCGAGCTGGTTCAGCACCGGCGCCACCGCATTGGCGGTAGTGGCGGCAAAAAGCGAGCCGATTTCAGGCGAGGTGACGAAATCACCGGCTGCGCCAAACTTGCTGGCGCCAGCGCTGTAATAGCCCCAACCCGGTGCATACAGTGCCAGCTCCATGAAGCGTGAGAACGGCACCGCACCGCCCTGGGCAAGGATGTCCGCACGCAGGTGCGCGGCCAGCTGCTCGCTGTGGGCGAGCGCATCTGAATCGGGGGTTGGCAGGTCGGAATGCATGATGCGGCGGTTTGCGAGGACAATGCACAGGATAGCTGAGTAAGGAAATCCCAGATGACAGAATCCCAACGGGTGGCCCTGGTCACCGGCAGCGCGCGCCGCATCGGCGCCGGCATTGCCCGTCACCTGCATGCCCATGGCTACCGCATCGCCCTGCATGCGCACCAATCCAGCGAGGAGCTGCAGTCACTGGCCTTCGATCTGGAGAGCGAGCGCGCGGGCAGCGTATTGGCGCTGGAGGCCGATCTGCGCGACGTCGCCGCCCTGCCCGACCTGGTGGAACAGACCGTCGGCCAGTTCGGCCGGCTGGACGCGCTGGTCAACAACGCCTCCAATTTCTTCCCTACCCCGTTCGGGCAGGTACAGCCGGAGCAATGGGATGAATTGTTCGCGGTGAATACGCGCGCGCCGTTCTTCCTGGCGCAGGCCGCCGCACCGCATCTGATCAAGCAGCGCGGCGCCATCGTCAACCTGACCGACCTGCACGCCACCCAGCCGCTGCGCGAGCACCCGGCCTACAGCTCGGCCAAGGCCGCGCTGGAGATGGTGACCCGTTCGCTGGCGCTGGAGATGGCTCCGCACGTACGGGTCAATGCCATTGCTCCCGGCGCCATCCTCTGGCCCGAGCAGGGCAAGAGCGAAGCAGCCAAGCAGAAGCTGATGGAGCGCACCCCGCTCGACCGCCTCGGCACCCCGCACGAGATCGCCTCGGCGGTACGCTGGCTGTTGGATGACGCCGGCTACATCACCGGGCAGACCCTGCGCCTGGACGGCGGCCGCCTGCTGACCTAGTGCCGCGCACCTGTAGTGCCGAGCCATGCCCGGCAGGGGCTTTACCAGCGAAAGGCTGCCCTCACCCCAACCCCTCTCCCGCATGCGGGAGAGGGGCTCAAGAGCAAAAAAGGGCGCAACACCTGTAGTGCCGAGCCATGCTCGGCAGGGGCTCTACCGGTAAGGTCAATGCCGAACATGGCTCGGCACTACCCGTGCAGCCTTACAACTCCACCGTATCGAACGCCTGCCCATATTGCGGGTGCTGCTGCCACATCTGCTGCAGGCTCAGGCCGCGAACCGGGTCGATGAAATCCGGGGCGATGTCGGCCAGCGGCTTGAGCACGAAGGCGTGCTTCAGCTCCGGACGCGGAATGCGCAGATGACCTGGGCCTTCTACCACCAGGTCGCCGTAATACACCACGTCGATATCCAGGGTACGGTCGCTGAAACGCGGCCCGGAACGGTCGCGGCCGTGCGCGTCTTCCACCGCATGCAGCCAATCGTCCAACTCGCCCAGCGGCAGCTCGGTGTCCAACATCACCGCGTTGTTGAGGAAATCCGGGCCGTCAAAACCCACTGCCGGGGTGCGGTAGGCCGGGGAGACGCTGATTGCGCCAAAACGTTCGCGCAATACGGCAACCGCCGCTTGCAGGTAGTGCTGCGGTTGCAGGTTGCTGCCCAGGCTGAGGAGCACGGTGGTCATGAGTTGGTTTGCCTGCGGGCCCGCCCGCGCCACGATGGACGAGCTGGAGCACCGCATCGTAGGAGGGGGCGCACATGATAGGCCAGCTATTGCCAGCCCGCATATGCCAACGCGGCTGTATCAGCCCACGCCCAACGCGTCGGCTACCGCCCGGAATACCCGCTGCATCTCCAGCGGCTTGGGCAGCACATGTACGCTGATGCCCGATGGCGCCTCACCATCGGCGAAGGCCGGTGCATTGGCGTCTTCCAGCACAATCGCCGGACCGCGATAGCCCATCGCCTGCATCTCGGCCAGCAATTGACCGGCCGAAAGCAGCGGAATGCCGCTGTCGACCAGCACCACATCCGGCAGCCCCGCCTCCTGCAGATGGCGCATCGCTACCGCGCCATCGCTGGCCAGACGCATGCGATAACCCTGGCTGGACAGCGCATTGCCAAGCAGCGACAAACGCGTGGCCTCGTCATCGACCACCAGCAGGCGCTCACCATGGCCGACCCGGGTTCTCTCCAGCGGCTCGGCGTCTTCACTGCCAGCGCTTTCGCACATCGGCAACAGCAGCTCGAAGGTGGTGCCCGCGCCCAGCTCGCTCTGCACCTGGATCTGCCCACCGATGCTTTCGACGATGCGATGGCAGGACACCAGACCCAAGCCGGTGCCTTCGGCCTTGGTAGTGAAAAATGGGGTGAACAAGCGTTGCACCGTGGCTGCATCCATGCCGATGCCGTCATCGCTGACACGGATGCGCACCATGCCCTCTTCGCCGGCGACACGCTCGGCGACCAGACTCAAGCTGCCGCCATCGGGCATGGCCTGGATGGCGTTGAGCGCAAGATTCAGCAATACCTGCTGCAACTCGGTGTAGTTCGCCTCGATCGCCATGCGGTCGTCGGAGACTTCCAGGTGCAGCTCTGCATTGCGCGGCAGGCTGCTCTTGAGCAGCATGCCCACCGCCTGGAACAGGCGCTGCAATACGATGCGCTCACTGGGCTGGCGTGAACCGCGCACGAAGGACAGCATCGACTCGACCATCTCATGGCCACGGCGCCCGCACTCGGCGATGACATCGGCCAAGCGGACGATCTTGGGATCATCGCTGCGGTCTCGGATCAGGTCGGGAATGATCAGCAACGGTTGCAGGATATTGCGCAGATCGTGGCTGAGACCGGCCGCGAGCAGCGCCAGGCTTTCCAGCCGCTGCGCACGCATCAACTCATCTTCCACCCGCAGCCGTTCCAGCTCGCTACGGGTCTCGCGCACCAGCCGCGCCACTGCCGATGGCAGCCGCGCCGGCTGGTGTTTGATGATGTAGTCATTGGCGCCTTGCTGCAGCGCCTCCACCGCAGTCTCCTCACCCATCGTGCCGGAGACAAAAATGAACGGAACCCTGGGGTGCAACTCACGCAGGATCTGCAGCGCCTGGTAGCCGGAGAAGCCCGGCATGCTCAGGTCCGACAGCACCACATCCGGCGCATCCTCGGCCAAGGCGTCGCGCATCGCCGGTTCGTTGTCGACACGCTCGAACTCGATCTGCAGACCGGCCTCGAGCAACTGGTCGACGACCAGCTCGGCATCTTCGGGCGAATCCTCCACCAGCAGGATTCGCAACGGCCCCAATGGCGCTCCCTTGTTCGGCATCTGTGTTTACTCGTGCTCCGGTGCCTGGTTGATCAACGCCCAGAAGGTGCCGATGGTCCGCACCGCCTGGAAGAACTGGTCGATGTCCACCGGCTTGACCACATAGGCGTTGACGCCAAGGTCCCAACTGCGGGCCAGGTCGCTCTCTTCGCGCGAAGAAGACAGGATCACCACCGGCAGGCGCTTGAGGTCCTCATCGCCGCGGATCAGCCGCAGTACCTCAAGGCCATCCATGCGTGGCATCTTGATGTCCAGCAGCAGCACGGCCGGAAGGCCCTCCTCGCGCTGGGCGAAGGCGCCGCGCCTGAGCAGGAAGTCCATTGCCTCAACCCCGTCTTCGACATGCACGATGGGATTGGCCAAGGAGGCGTCGCGCAGCGCGTCGATCGCCATTTCGGCATCGGCTTGGCTGTCTTCGGCGAGCAGGATGGTGCGCAGGGGACTCATTCGACGGTGTCCTTGTTGGATACTTCGGTTGCCTGGGGAAGAACGAAACTGAAAGTGGCGCCTTGATCCACCTGGGCGTCGGCCCAGATGCGGCCACCGTGGCGGGTCAGCACGCGGCGTACGCTGGCCAGGCCAATGCCGGTACCGGGATACTCCGAAGCCTTGTGCAGGCGCTGGAACACACCGAACAACTTGGTGGCGTATTGCATGTCGAAGCCGGCGCCGTTGTCGCTGACGCTGAACTGATGGCTGCCGTCGGGCAGCTGTTTCGCGTTGACCTCGATGACCGCCTTGTCGCGGGCTGCGGTGTACTTGACCGCATTGCCAAGCAGGTTCAGCCAGACCTGACGCAACATGTTCTCGTCGCCGATCAACACCGGCAACCTGCCGATCTTCCACTCCACCTCGCGCACTTTCCCCTCCGCGCCGGCTTCGTTCTTCAGATTGGAATCCAGCAGGGCACGGGTATCGGCCACCAGCGACTGCATGTCTACCCGCTGCAGGCGCATCGCGCCACGTCCCAGTCGCGAATACACCAACAGGTCATCGATCAAGGCCGCCATCAGCTGTGCCGAGCTGCTGATCACGTCGAGGTAGTGCTGGGTCTTGCTGTCGATCTCCTCGCCGAGGTGTCGCTTCAGCTTGTCGGAGAAACCAGCCACGTGCCGCAGTGGCGCGCGCAGATCGTGCGAGACCGAATAGCTGAAGGCCTCCAGTTCGCGGTTGACGTCGGCCATCTGCTCAACCTTGCCTTCAAGCTGGTGATTGAGCTCTTCCACGTGTTGCTGCACGGCGCGTTGCACGGTGACGTCGCTGATCGTCATCAACACCACATCGTCCTCGGCGTCTGGCAAGGCCATGCGCCGAGCATTGATAAGCATGGTGCGGTTCATACCGTCCACGCTGCGTTGCTGGTGCTCGAAATCCCACAACTCACGTCCGCGCAGCAACACATCGGCAAGGCGTTGGCGCACCAAGGGGTCTTCCCACGCGCCGTCACCGATGTCCTGCAGCTGGCGCAGGCTGATATCGGCGTCGTCAACGCCATACAACTCGGTGAATGCGGTGTTGTGCAGCACCACCCGCAACTTGCCGTCGAGCAGCACGATGGGCTCACGCACGGTCTGCAGCACTGCATTGGCGCGGGCGCTGGCCTTGCTGAGGCGGCGCTCGACATCGGCGCGACCACCGATCTGCCGTTGCAGCAGCCACAGCACCAGACCCAACAGCAGCAATTGCACCGCCAGCGCGGTCCAGGTGACCATCGACGCCAGCTGCTGCTGGTCCCTGGCCTTGGCTGCGCGCTTCACCAGCAACGCATCCTCATGTTCCTGCAGCTCCTGCACCAGTTGCCGGATCGGGTACTGGAAGGTCATTTCCTCGATCAGCTCACGCTGGCGGGGCGAATCGGTGCTGGCGGCGATTTCCCTGGCCAGCGCCATGCGCCGCTCCAGCATCGATTCCATCTTGCCGATACGCACCAGCTGTTCAGGGCTGTCGCGGACCAGCTGGGCCAGTTCACCGAGGTTGACGCCGATGCGGTCGGCCGTCTGCAGGCGCTCCTGCAGTGCCGGCGAATCGACGCCCTTGGACAAGGTCAACGCCGCCGACTCGACATCGCGGATGTCTGCCTGCAGGTTGTACAAGCGCGCGCCCACCGCCTGGGTATGCACGACCCAATTGGACGCATTGACGCTATCTGCCGCCAACCGCTGCAGGGTCAAGGCCGGCACCACGATGATCAACAGCGCCGCCAAACCCAGCCCATACAGGCGCCAGCGGCTCCAGCCATCGTCGGTCAATCGTGTCGCCATCCCTTCCCCTGCGTGCTGACGGACCGGCGCGGGTCGCGACGGCCCGGAGTTCATCGACGGTGTGTCGATCCGGGGTCAGTCGATGGCGGCGTGGCCGGCACGACAGCATCGCTGACTGTCGGCCAAGGATTGCACGAATAGGTGTACCCGTGCACTCCCTGTTAACAGGACCTGTAAACGCAGGCGGGAAAACTCAAGCCGACTCACCAGCGGGCTTGATCGCATGCCCGCCGAATTCATTGCGCATTGCCGCCAGCATGCGGTCGCTGAATGAATTTTCCTGCCGCGAGCGCAGCCGCTCCAGCAGCGACAAGGTGATCACCGGCGCTGGCACATCCAGCTCGATCGCCTCGGCCACGGTCCAACGGCCCTCGCCGGAATCCTCAACATAGGGGGCGATGCCATCCAGCGCGGGGTTTTTCCGCAGCGCGTCGGCACTGAGGTCCAGCAACCATGAACGCACCACGCTGCCATGCCGCCAGACTTCGGCTACCTTGCCCACATCCAGGTCGAACTCGGCCTTCTTGTCCATCAGCGCGAAGCCTTCGGCATAGGCCTGCATCATTCCGTACTCGATGCCGTTATGGACCATCTTGCTGAAATGCCCGGCGCCGACCGGGCCAACATGCGCCCAGCCGCGGTCCTCCGCGGGCGCAAGCGCCTTGAACAGCGGCGACAAACGCGCCACCACCCCCGCTTCGCCACCGACCATCAGACAGTAGCCTTCCTGCAACCCCCACACGCCACCGCTGGTGCCGCAATCGACAAACGCCACTCCGGCTGCAGCACAACCTGCGGCGCGCTGCTGCGATTGCTTGTACCAGGAGTTGCCGCCGTCGATCACCACGTCACCGGCGGACAGCAGTGGCAGCAGGCTGTCCAGCGTGGCATCGACCACCTTGGACGGCACCATCAACCACAGCGCGCGCGGCGCCGGCAAGGCCTGTACCAGTGCCTGCAGAGTATCCACCGTGGCCACGCCATGCTCGGCTACCTGCGCCCGCGCCTGCTCACCCGGATCAAAACCGGTGACGGCAATCCCCGTACGCTGCAGACGCTGCGCCATGTTGGCGCCCATGCGACCCAGCCCGATCATTCCCAATTCCATGCTTAAGCTCCTCCTGCGGTAGTAAAGGTCCTGCCGGACAGGCCCGCAGACGGGCCTGCAACCAGCGTTGATAAATCGTGGTGTGCAGATTGTGCAGCACCAGTTCGATGACAAACGGCGTACGCGGATTGCGGTCCAGCAAGCGCACGATGTGATAGCCCAATGGGCGTACGCCTTGGCGGTGCACGTACAGCATCAGCTCGCGGTATACCGGATCGGCCAGCACGGCATCCATCTGCGCCAATATTGCCCGCTGCGGCGGCGGCAACGTAGCGCGCAAAGCCTCGTCGCGCTCGTACAGCAGCCGCTCGAAGCGCCTCCAGCCACTGCCGGGCAATTGCTGGGCAAGCTCCCACAACTGTTTGTTGAGTGCATCGTAGTAGGCAAAACCACCATGCCGCGCCAAAGCCGTCGCCGCCGCCGCACTGACATCGGTGATGACGAAGTTCTCGGCCTGGTTGTTGATGTCGTCCAGGTAGACGGCATCGAAGGCGTGCACGATATAGCCCGGGACGCCCATGAACGCCTGCCGGCCCAACGCCGAGGTTTTTACCGCCTTGCCATCGGCGAACAGTTCGCCCGCACTGCTTCCGAGCAGGATGCTCTGGGTGTCATGCAGGCTCAGAAAGGTGCCGATGGACAGCTCGCCCGAAGTGAACGCCGTATCGAAGGCAGCATCACCAAACAACTCGCGGATCGTCGCCAGCTGTCCTACCTGCCGCCCCACCCCGCACTCGGAGCGCACCCGGCCGGTGTAGAACGCCTGCAGTGCCACCGAATTGCGCGCCGACGGTGCATAACCGCGACCGAAGCTGCGAAAGCGCTGCCAACCCTGCGCGCGGGCGCCGCGCACACCAAAGCCGATCCAGCCCAGTTGCAACGCCGAGAACCGATAGCCCGGGTTCTCCTGCAAACGGGAACTGGCCGTACGCACCGCATCGCCAAGCTTGAAGGCATAGGCGCAGATGCTTGCCGGTTGCTGCAGTAGCTGCACGGCCAGCTGCTCGCGCTGTGCGGCACTATAGCCGCGCGGCAATTGCAGCTGCAGATCGCCGTGCGCCTGCGCATCGGCCAGCGATGCACGCCGGCACGGATCGCCGGCCGCTATCCGCGGCGCCTGCTGCCCACCCTCACTCAGTTGCCAACCCAGCTGCTGCAGCAAGGCCATGTTGCAACCCGCTTCGGCCAGCAGTGGCGTCAGCGCCAACGCGCATAGCAATAGGATCGTTCGGCCAGCCCGCTGCGTAGCGCGCCAGCCAAGCATCATCGCGCAGGCTCCGCTGGGACCGGTTGCGCGGCCTGATCCACGTAGTACTGCAGGCGCCCAAAGAAGTTGCTGTAGAACTGCGCGTCCTGCACGGTGCTGCTGGCGACCCGCACCAGCGAGTCGTCATTGCTGCCAAACGGCAGCGATACCGAGCCCAACGCGCCAACACCAACGCTGGCCGAGGTCGGCGACTTCTTCAAGGCATAGCGGTCCTGCACCGCACTGACAAACACCTGCGCCTTGCCTGCGCCCTGCGCGGCGCAGGACACCCGCAACACCAGTTGCTCGTGTACTTCGTCCTTGGGCTGGAAGTTCTTGTTGCCCTCCACATTGCCCGCATCGGCGCGGGTGATCGCATAGCCCTGGCCCAGCAACGCGCGCCGCGCCGCCTCGCAGGCCTGCGCCGGTGAGGCATCGATGCTGCGCGTATAGGTATCGCCCGAATCGAAGGATTCGCGCAGCAAGGTGCTGTTGACGGCTTTGCCACCGCAAGCAGTGAGCAACAGGCTCACAGCGACCAGCGCATGCAGCAGATGTCGGCGCATGGGCACCTCCACAGTCAGCGTAGACCACAGCATAACGCCGCCAACGTAGGGCTACGTTGACGGCGTTGAATGCGTACAGATGCTGTTGTCGCGGCGCTCAGCCGGGCTGTGCGCCGCGCTGTATTGCCTCAGTCAGCCCAGCGGCCCGGGCCGGTGGACTGCGGCAACACCTGTGCCGACAGCGGGCGGTCCTTTTCCAGCAGATTCACGGCATCGGCCAGGATCGAGGCCGACTCCTTCAACAGCGGATCAGGGCGTTTTTCGGCGGCCTTCTCACGCGCGGCATCCTTGACGATGTCACGCTCGTTGCCGGTCAGGCCGTCGTCATTGCTGTCCTCGGCCAACGGATCCAGCGGCAGGCCGAGGTCCTTGCGGATCTGCTGGCGCTGCTTGCGCTGCGCTTCCTGCTTGTCGCGTTCGGCGCGGCGTTCTGCCTCGTTGAGCGAGACGTACTTCTTGGCAGCCTCGGTGCGGAACTGCTGCACGTCCTCTTCCCACCACTGGAACTCGCGGTCGGCGCGGATACGGGTGTCGTGCTGGGTTTCCAGGCGCGGCACGATCGGAGCGAAGTTGCCGTACTGGGTGTGCGGCACGGCAGCGATGCGGGTCCACGGCAGCGCATTGTCGTAGGTGCTTTCACCAAACTCGCTGGCATCGACGCTGGCCGGGAAGGCCAGGTCCGGCACCACGCCCTTGTGCTGGGTGCTGGAGCCGCTGACGCGGAAGAACTGGGCGATGGTCAGCTTGACCTGGCCAAAGCGTTCCTTCTCGCTGGCCGGCCAACGGTCCAACGGCACCACGTTCTGCACGGTGCCCTTGCCGAAGGTGGTTTCACCGATCACCAGGCCACGGCCGTAGTCCTGGATGGCGCCGGCGAAAATCTCCGAAGCCGAGGCCGAACCACGGTTGATCAGCACCGCCAGCGGGCCGTCCCAGGCCACCGCCGGGTTGCGGTCGTTGTTGACGGTGACGCGGCCGCCGGATTCACGCACCTGCACCACCGGACCCTGTTCGATGAACAGCCCGGTCAGTTCGATGGCTTCATCCAGCGAACCACCGCCGTTATTGCGCAGGTCCAGCACCACGCCATCGAGCTTGTCGGCCTTGAAACCGGCCAGCAGCTTGGCCACGTCGCGGGTAGCGGAGGCGTAGTCGGCGGCATTGCGTCGACGGCCTTCGAAGTCCTGGTAGAAGGTCGGCAGCTTGACCACACCGATGCGGCGCTCCTGCTGGCCAGCGGCAGCAGGAATGGTCATGGTCTCGCCCTTGGCGGCCTGCTCGGACAGACGGATCTTCTGCCGGGTCAGGGTCAGCATGCGGTGCTTGCCGTCCACGCCTTCGGCGGCCGGAATGTATTCCAGACGCACCTGGGTGTCCTTGGCGCCGCGGATCTTGCCAACCACATCATCGATGCGCCAGCCGATCACGTCTTCGACCGGACCGGAACGGCCTTGGCCAACGCCGACGATGCGGTCACCGGCCTTGAGCGTGCCGTCCATCGCCACCGGGCCACCCGGCACCACTTCACGGATCACCACCATATCGTCCTGGCGCTGCAGCTGGGCACCAATGCCCTCCAGCGACAACGACATGGCCTGGTTGAAATTCTCGGCGGTGCGCGGGGTGAAGTAATCGGTATGCGGGTCAACAGCACTGGTGTAGGCGTTCATGTAGAACGAAAACACGTCGTCGCCCTTCAGCTCATTGATGGTCTTGAGCAGGGTGTCGTAACGCTTGTCCAGGGTCTTGCGGATGTCAGCGGCCGGTTTGCCGGCCAACTTCAGCCGCAGCCAGTCGTTCTTCACCGACTTGCGCCACAGCTCGTCCAACTCGGCGTTGGTTGCCCACGGCACGTCCTTGCGGTCGTAATTGAAGCGCTCCTCAACGGTGAAATCCGGCTCCTGGCGCAGCAGGCGGCGGGCATAGGCCACGCGCTCACCGACCCGCTGACGGTACACCGCGAACACCTGGTAGGCCGGGTCCAGTTCGCCGGAACGGATGGCGTCACCGGTCCGAGCCGCCAGCGGCGCGAAGCGATCCACGTCCTCCTTGGTGAAGAACTGCTTGCCGCTGTCCAAGGACTCCAGGTAACGCTTGAACACGTCCTGTGAGGTCGCCGCATCCAGCTGGCGCGGGCGGTAGGCGTAACGGCTGTCCGACAACAAGCCGTAGACCAGCTTGGAGGTGGTGGCCTGGTCGATGGTCGCTGCCGAGGGCAAGGCCGTATCGGCGCGCGCCAGCAAGGCGGCGGGAGCGGTCAGCGCGAGGGCCAGCAGGAAAACGGGAACTCGGTAGTTCATCAAAGTACTCGTGGCACCGAATGTTGTGGGGAGACTGCGGGCAAGTAGGACACGCCGACAGTGCCGAAAGTTTCGGCACTTGTCACCTTGCTTGGCTCCAGAGTAGCTGCCCGCCCGTAGCAGTTTGTGAATCGCTGCGGTGGCACCACTCGAATTGACGCGATCCCGGCTACGGCACTGGGCCGCAGCGGGATGCTTTGGTCTGGTTCAGACAGCGACGCCGGCACCGGCCGCCTGCTGGTCGGCGTGGTAGGACGAACGCACCATCGGGCCGGACGCAACGTGGGTGAAGCCCAGTTCGTAGCCGTAATCCTCGAACGCCTTGTATTCCTCCGGCGTCCAGTAACGCAGCACCGGGTGGTGATGGGCGGTCGGCTGCAGGTACTGGCCGATGGTCACCATTTCCACGTCGTGCGCGCGCAGGTCACGCAGGGTGGCCTGCACCTGCTCGAAGGTTTCGCCCAGGCCGAGCATGATGCCGGACTTGGTCGGCACGTTCGGGTGCTGTGCCTTGAAGTTCTTCAACAGGGTCAGCGACCACTGGTAGTCCGCGCCCGGGCGTACGTTGCGGTACAGGTCCGGCACGGTTTCGATGTTGTGGTTGAACACGTCCGGCGGGTTCTGCGCGAGGATTTCCAGCGCGCGCTCCATGCGGCCCTTGCCACGGAAGTCCGGGGTCAGCACTTCGATGCGGGTCTTGGGCGACTTTTCGCGGATGGCAGTGATGCAATCGACGAAGTGCTGGGCACCGCCGTCGCGCAGGTCATCGCGGTCGACGCTGGTCACCACCACGTACTTCAGGCCCATGTCGGCCACGGTCTGGCCAAGGCTGGCCGGCTCGTTGGCATCCGGCGGCTTGGGCCGGCCGTGGGCCACGTCGCAGAACGAGCAGCGACGGGTACAGACTTCGCCCAGGATCATGAAGGTGGCGGTGCCGTGACCGAAGCACTCGTGGATGTTCGGGCAGCTGGCTTCCTCGCACACAGTGACCAGGCGGTTCTCGCGCAGCTTGGCCTTGAGGTTGGCCACGGCATTGCCCGAAGGAATGCGCACGCGGATCCAGGAAGGCTTGCGCAGCACCGGCGCGTCGGCGAACTGCACCGGCGAGCGGTTGATCTTGTCACCGCCAAGCTGTTTGACACCGGCCTGCAACGGCGCGGACGGAATGTCGCCCTGCACGACCTGCAGGGAAATGGAGCGCGTGGTGGTTTCAGTCATGGCGTTATCAGCGGTCTCAGAGCCGCGTAGTCAGATCGGGCAGTTCGGGCGTCGGCTGCAAGGCCAAGCCGAACTGCTGGGCCAGATGGGACAGCAGCACCGACTTGACCGCTTCGATGCCCGAAGGACCGCCCAAGTCTAGCACCGAGGTCACCTGCATCCCGGCGTAGCCGCAGGGGTTGATGCGGTGGAAGGGTTCAAGATCCAGCGACACATTGAACGCCAGCCCGTGGAAACTGCAGCCGCGGCGCACGCGGATGCCGAGCGCGGCGATCTTGGCGCCGCCCACGTAGACACCGGGCGCGCCATCCATGCGTTCAGCGCCGATGTTCCATTCGTCCAACGTATCGATGATGGCCTGCTCGATGCGGCATACGTAATCGCGCACACCAATACCGAGCCGGCGCAGGTCCAGCAGCGGGTAGACCACGATCTGGCCCGGGCCGTGATAGGTCACCTGGCCGCCGCGGTCCACATGCAGCACCGGGATATCGCCGGCCGCCAGCACGTGCTCGGGCTTGCCGGCCTGGCCCAGGGTAAACACCGGGTCATGCTCGACTACCCACAGCTCGTCGGCGGAGTCGTCGGTACGGGTATCGGTGAACTGCTGCATCGCGTGCCAGACAGGCTCATAGCCCTGCCGGCCCAGATCGCGCAGCACTGCCGGACGCAGCGCCTTGCGCGGCGTCTCCACAGCACAGGCGGTTACAGCGTCCACTTCACTTCCGGATGATCACGCATCACCGCGTGGGCTGCGTCGTACTGCTCACGGCTCTCCGCCTTGAAGGCGATGCGCACCGAGACGTACTTGCCGTTGGAGGACTGTTTCCAGCTGATGCGCTCTTCCAGTACCTCGATACCGGCGCTTTGCAGCAACTTGGGCAGTTCAGCTTCCAGACCGATATTGGCTGCGCCCATGGCGCTGAGCTCAAAGGTACCGGGGAACTGGAAGCCGTGTTCAGGGTTGTCGGACTTGATTTCCATGCCGCCATTATCGGGGCGAACGCCCACAAACCCAAGGCCATCCCCGGATTACAGCCTTCCATGCCAGCCCAACCTGTAGTGCCGAGCCATGCTCGGCAGGGGCTTCACCGGCAACACTCGCTGTAGGAGCGGCGTCAGCCGCGAAGCGGACCATCTACATCAACCTGCAATGCCGGCAACCTGAACATCTACGGGCTTCGCGGCCTACGCCGCTCCTACAAAAGGGGTTCCCGGTGAAGCCTCTGCCGAGCATGGCTCGGCACTACCGCTCCCCGCAGAAACCAGAAAGGCCGCTTGCGCGGCCCTTCTGCGGGGTAAACCCAGGCTTACTTGGACAGCTGCAGCAGGGTGGACGACACCCAACCGCGGTTACCCAGTTCATCCTCGACTTCCCACATCACGCCTTCCTTGGTGCCGGTCGGGTACAGCATCATCCCGGCTTCCAGGGTGCGTACCGGCGCGCCGGTACCACGGGCGTTGGCCAGCAGACGACCAGCACGGGTCACCGTCACCGCCTGCTGCGCGTTGGCGGCAGAAGCGTTGTCAGGCAAACCACCCAGCTGGGCGATGATGTCGGTATAGGCCTGCAGGTAGGCCATGGTGATCACCTGGCCGATTTCGGTGTTGGCATAACCGCCAACGCCAGCCGCGCCCAGGCCACTGCCGCCGAACAGGCCGCCGCTGGCACCAAAGCCCATGTCGCTCTTGCGCGCGGAGCCTTCGGAGATGGCTACCTGCTCCGACGAACGCACGTCGGTAACGGTCAACACCACATCGGCGGTCTTGCTTGTGAAATTCAAACCACCCACCACCGCACCGGCACGGCCACCGATCAGGCCGCCCAGCAGGCCACCGATGCCACTACCACCGGCGTTGCTGTTCTGCGAGATAAGGTCCGGAATCATCACGTAGTCGGCGGCCTTGATCTGGCCCTTGCCGACGTTGGAACGACCACGCAGGTCGCCACTGGCTGCCAGTTCACGTTCGAACTGGCCGGCGGCCATGCCGGCACCACGGTCCACCAGGGTGAAACAGCGCGAGCGGTTGACGAAGGCCTTGATCAGTCGCGACGGCGCCGGCAACTGCTGACCGGTCCACCAATGGGTGGAGTCTTCCGGCTCGATCACCGACAAGGTGCCGATCGGGCGCTGGCAGGTTGGAATCTGTGCGGCAGCCTGTTGGCGCTGTTCCTGCGCCTGGGTGCCCTTGGTCTTGAATGCTGCCTGGGCCGGCTGGCTGCTGACAGCCGCGGCGATGCCCAGAGTGATGACCGCTGCGGTGAGCGGCGAAAAAACGTTACGCATCTGATACTTCCCCATTAACCTGCACCTTACGAGGTGCGTTCCTTTGGCTTAGAGACCTTGCGGTGAGACTCTGTCCCTGATGTCACGTAGCAGACGAGCACGGTCCGGTCCGCCAGAATCCTAACCCAGACCGACGTCAGGATGCATGACGTTTTTGTGAGGCGCCTCCCTTTACATGCACTGAAACTGCCCCTGTCTCGCCATATCTCCCCGCAAAAAGACGGCCAAAAGAGATCGACCACCTCCGGCCCGTCCCACTTACCGCATCGCTTGGCACCAGAGCCTCCTCAAGCGTAGAGATCGCGCGTCGCCCCCATTCAGCCCAGAGCAGGCGCAGCCCGAACCGCTGAACCACGACGGACTGGGAAAGCAGCGTCAGGTGTCGACGGAATACAGGGCAGAAGGCATGAACCGCAGCCACGCTGCCATCTGCCTGCACACGCGAACCGCGCCAACCACACGATGACTGTCTCACCTGGGAAAACCTCCATCCCGCCAGACCGACGAAAGCCAGAGGAGGAAAGCAGCGACAATGACGAGCGCAGTTGAACCGCACCACGCGCATGTATGAGAAGCGCCCTCCAGCCAAGACCACCCACCCCGTCTGGTGCGCGCCTCCACGCGGGGAAATCCACCGCCACACCCACAACAATCTGTCCGCTCGATAGCGATATGCCGACCCACAACGGATCACTAAGCTGCATGTCACTCTGCCGGCGAGGAGTCCGTACGTGAAAAGAGGCACCCCACTGCTGTTGCTGATGGCAGGCAGTCTTGCAATCACCCCTGCTTGGGCAGCGCAACAATGCGCACAAAGTGCCTTGAGCGATCACCCGCCTGCGATCAACTTCCGCGTCGACAATGACCTGCTGGGCGGTGCACAGCAGGATCAGGGATACACAAATGGTGCGATGTTCACGCTGGTGTCGCCGAACCTGCAGGACTACACCGACGACCCCTGCCTGCCGCGCCTTGCGCGCTGGATGAACCGCCATCTGGAACAGTTGCATCCGGGTGAGTTCCAGCAGCAGAACATGATCTTCAGTTTCGGCCAGGGCTTGTACACACCGACCGACAACATCCGTAGCGACCTGATCGAAGATGACCGTCCGTATGCGGCGGTGCTGATGGTCAACTTCGGCTACAACGCGCGTAACGGCAACCACCTGCGCACCACCCAACTGGCACTGGGAATGATTGGCCCATCCGCGCAGGGAAAGCAGGTGCAGGACGCTGTGCACAGCGTTCTTGGCGACGAGAAGTTCATGGGCTGGGATAACCAGTTGCACGATGAACCGGTGTTCAAGCTTCTGCATGAGCGCATGCAACGCTGGCCGGCTGACGGCAACGCGGGTGGCTGGGGCTGGGACGCGATCAGCCATTGGGGTGGTGCCCTCGGCAACCTGGCCACGTATGCGAATGTCGGTGGCGAAGTGCGTTTCGGCTGGAAGCTGCCTGACGACTTCGGCAGCTCACCAATGCGCCCTGCCGGCGAGAACACTGCGCCCACCCGTCGCGGCCGTGCCGAAGGCTGGTCCAGCCATCTGTTTGTCACCAGCGATGCGCGTTGGGTAGTGCGCGACATCACCTTGGATGGCAACACCTTCCGCAATAGTCACAGTGTGGACAAGCGACCGTTTGTGGGCGACATCGGCTATGGCGTGGCAGTGATGCGCGGCAAGTGGAAGTTCGCGCTGGCGCGTTACCACCGCACCCGCGAATTCGACGGGCAGAAAGAGACGCCGGTATTCGGAAGCTTCACCATCAGCCGCACGCTTTAACTGCAGCGGCGAACAATTGCAGCCACTCGCGCTGTAAAAGCGACAAAGCAAAAAGCGCCCTCACCCCAACCCCTCTCCCGCACGCGGGAGAGGGGCTCGGAATGCGTCTACTGCTAGTGCACTAGCCTCTCTCCCGCACGCGGGAGAGGGGCTCGGAATGCGTCTGCTGCTAGTGCACTAGCCCCTCTCCCGCGTGCGGGAGAGGGGTTGGGGTGAGGGCGGGTCTGCTCCACAGCTTTGGGTTTGGCGTCGGCTTTGACT
>NZ_JBRRCU010000053.1:0-31849 GCF_056759195.1 Stenotrophomonas sp. STEN083
CCCCCCTGTGCGCGGCTTATGGTTAACCGTTCGCTTGTGGTTTTTGGTTTACCGCCCGGCCCGCCGTGGGGGCGGCACTACCTTGGGCGGTTACATTGTTGGCTTCGCGGCTTACGCCGCTCCCACATGGCATCGGGGCATTGTTTTGAACGATCTGTTTGCGAGCGCACCGCATGCGCCCGGTGTGCATATCGGTATTGGTGGCTGGACCTATGTGCCGTGGCGCGGCGGTACGTTCTATCCTGTTGGACTGGTGCAGCGCCGTGAACTGGAATATGCCAGCCAGCAGCTGACTAGCATCGAGATCAACGGCACCTATTACGGTGCGCAGAAGCCGCATATCTATGCCGCTTGGCGCGATGCCACCCCGGATGGCTTCGTATTCTCGGCCAAGGCGCCCAAACGCATTGTCACTGCACGCAAACTTGCCGCTACCGGCGGGCAGATCGAGGACTTCATCGATGGCATCAGCCATCTCGGGGATCGCCTCGGGCCACTGCTATGGCAGTTCGAAGCGGGCCGTACGCTGGATCGCGAGGATCTTGCCGCCTTCCTGCAATTGCTGCCACAGCAGGTCAACGGCCGCCGCCAGCGCCATGCCGTGGAAGTCCGCGATCCGGCCTGCTTCGATGCCGAATTGGTAGCCTTGATCCGCCAGCATGGGGTCGCCTTGGTCTATACCGACTCGGCCACCTACCCCAACGCAGCCGACCTGTCCGGCGACTTCGTCTATGCGCGCCTGATGGGCAGCCGCGACGAACACGCCACCGGCTATCCGGCCAGTGAACTCGAACAATGGGCTGGCCGCATCCGCCGCTGGCGCAAGGGCGAAGACGTGGCCGAGCTGCCGCATCTGGCCGTGCCGCTTGCAACCGCCGCACCGCGCGAGGTCTTCTTCTACTTCATCAGCGCCGCCAAACACCGCAACCCATCGGCAGCACGCGAACTTCAGCGTTTGGTCGACACAAACTGAAGCCGGCAGCACGGCGCTGCCAATGCGCATCGGCGACAATACGCCGATGCCTACCAACGACACCCGCAAAGCCCTGCTGCAGATCCATTTCTGCGTTCTGTTATGGGGCGTCACCGCCATCCTCGGCAAGCTGATCACCTTGCCCGCGCTGCCACTGGTGTGGTGGCGGATGTTGCTGGTGGTGGCGATGCTGGCGCTGCTGCCGCGCGTATGGCGCGGCCTGTCGGGCTTGAACCTGCGGTTGGTGCTGGGCTATGCCGGTATCGGCGCACTGGTGGCGCTGCATTGGCTTACCTTCTATGGCGCGGTGAAGCTGGCCAATGCCTCGGTTGCGGCCACCTGCATCGCACTGGCGCCAGTGTTCACCGCCATCATCGAACCGTGGATCGCGCGCCGTCCGTTCCAGATGCGCGAGTTGGCGCTGGGCGTGGTGGTGTTGCCAGGTGTGGCGCTGGTGGTTGGCGGCGTGCCTGATGGCATGCGGCTGGGCGTTGCGGTAGGTGCCGCGTCTGCTTTGCTGGTGGCGCTGTTTGGCTCGCTCAACAAGCGCATGGTCGGCCACGCCGATCCGCTGACCGTCACTACCGTGGAATTGGGCGCAGGCACCTTGACCCTGACCCTGTTGGCGCCGTTACTGCCGTTCCTGCTGCCCGCCCTGGCCAGCGACCTGTGGGTGCTGCCCAACCTGCACGATGGCTTGTTGCTGCTTGCCCTGTCCGGCCTGTGCACGCTGCTGCCGTTTGCGCTGGCACTGGTCGCACTAAGGCACTTGAGCGCCTACACCACGCAGTTGGTGACCAATCTGGAACCGGTCTACGCAATCGTGCTGGCGATGCTGTTCCTCGGCGAACAGCATGAGCTGACACCGCAGTTCTATCTGGGCGTGGCGATCATTCTTGGTGGCGTGTTCCTGCATCCACTGCTCAACCGCCTGCGGCCGGCGGCGGCAAACGCCGGTCCGGCCTGATCAGCTGTTGGTGGTCCAGCCCGACTCAGCTCGCCACAACCACGCGGTCTCGACCCTCGGCCTTGGCCTGGTACAGCGCGGCGTCGGCACGGCGCAGGGTTTCGCCTGGGGCTTCACCGGCGCGGTGCACGGCCAAGCCAATGCTCACCGAAATCGGCAGGCCGATCGGCAGCAGTCCCACCGATTCGCGCAGGTATTCGCATTGCAGCTCGGCCTGTTGCAGCGGCGTATCCGGCATCAGGATGACGAACTCCTCGCCGCCATAGCGGGCAGCCATGCCGCGCCCGGCGAACTGCGACTTCAGCACGCTGGACAGCTCGACGAGTACCCGATCACCTTCGTTGTGGCCATGGATGTCGTTGACCAGCTTGAAGTGGTCGATATCGACGATGGCCACCGCCGGCGGCACCCCACCTGCGCGTCCAATCGCTTCCGATAGCGCAGCAGACAGGGCGCGGCGATTGGGTAAGCCGGTCAGCGGATCAGTACGGGTCTGCTCGGACAGCTCCAGATTGAGCTGCTCCAATTGCTGGTAGTACTCGAGCAGATGCGCCTCGTACCAATCGTGCTCAGCCTGGTGATGATCGATCTCAATCCGCAGCAAGCGCATCTCCATCATCCGGCTGACCTGTCGCGACAGCGCACGCAACGCCTCGGCCTGCGGCGTGCCCAACTGGGCCGGCACTGAATCGAACACGCACAGCGAACCCAGTGCGTAGCCATCACTGCTGAGCAGCGGCGCGCCGGCATAGAAGCGGATATGAGGATCACCCAACACCGACGGGTTGCCGCTGAAACGCTGATCCTGGCGCGCATCGGCTACCACGGTCAGCTCCTGCGGCCTGAGGATGGTATGGGCGCAGAAGGCTTCGTCACGCGGGGTCTGCTCACCGTCCAGGCCCTGCAGGGCCTTGAACCATTGGCGGTCGCGATCAATCAGGGTCACCGCCCCCATCGGCGTGCCGCAGATGGTGCGGGCGATGGTCACCAGGTCATCGAACTCCTGCTCGCGCGCGGTATCCAGCACCCGGTAGCGCTGCAGCGCGGCAATACGTTCGGTTTCATTGACAGGCAGGGCAGGCTTGATCATGCACGAGTCCAAAACGGCAGGATGGAGAGCGCTGCAGAGTCTAGCGGCTCACCGCGCACGGCGCGGTGAGCGTGTCACATTTCACCACTGCTGTTGTTGCGGCAACAGACCGTGCAGTTCCTGCTCGCTCAAGTTGCGCCACTGGCCCGGCTTGAGCGCGCCGATCTTGACGTTGTCGATACGCACGCGACGCAGCTGGTTGACCCGGTAACCGAACTCGGATGCCATCAAGCGGATCTGCCGGTTCAAGCCCTGCTCCAGGATGATGCGGAAACCATACTTGCCGATGCGGCTGGTGCGGCATGGCAGCGTGGTTTCGTTGCGGATACGCACACCACGGGCCATGCCACGCAGGAACTCGTCTGTGACCGGCTTGTTGACCGCCACCAGATACTCCTTCTGATGGCCGTTCTCGGCACGCAGGATCTGGTTGACGATGTCGCCGTTGCTGGTCAGCAGGATCAGGCCTTCCGAATCCTTGTCCAGACGACCGATCGGGAAGATACGCTGCTCGTGGCCGACGAACTCGATGATGTTGTCCTTGACCGCACTCTCGGTGGTGCAGGTGATGCCCACCGGCTTGTTCAGCACGATATAGACATGGCGGCGGCCGGTGCTCTTCTGCACCGCACGGGCGCGCAGCGGCTGGCCGTCAACCTTGACCTCGTCACCTTCGCCCACGACCGCACCGGTCCCGGCGACGATGCCGTTGACGGTGACACGACGGGCGGAGAGCAGGCGGTCGGCCTCACGGCGCGAACAGAAGCCGGTTTCGGCAATGTGCTTGTTGATTCGAATTGTCATGAGCGAATTATCCGCCATCGCCCACGGCCGGAACAGCACGACCGAATGGCTTGTTCAGGGCACTTCCTGAATATCGCGCGCATCCACCACCTGGTCGCGACCGCTGCGCTTGGCCTGGTACATGGCATTGTCGGCCCGCCGCAGCAGCCCGGCCACGTCATTGTCGCGGTATTGCAGCTCGGCCAGGCCAATGCTGGCGGTGACCACCAGGCCTTCGTGCTTGAGCCCGCGTGCCTGTACGGTGACCTTTTCGCGCAGTTGATCCAGCCGCGGCCGCGCGGCATCGGCGCCAATTCCCGGCAGCAGGATCAGGAACTCTTCGCCGCCCATGCGGATCACGTCGCTGCGGCTGCGCACGCCGGCCAGCAAGGTGCCTGCCACCGATATCAACACCTGATCGCCGCCGTCGTGGCCGTAGCTGTCGTTGATCTGCTTGAACAGGTCGATGTCCAGGAAACCTATCGACAGCGGCAACCCGCCAGCCTTGGCCTCGCGCAGATAGTGGTCCAGCTGGCGCAGGCCAGCGCGGCGATTGGGCAGACCGGTCAAGGTATCGGTATCAGCAAGCTCACGCATCTCATCGCGCTGCTGGCGCAGCTGGCTGAGGCTGCGATTGAGTGAGTACGCCGCCATCATCAGGAACCAGGTCACCGAGACCTGGATCGCCTCGACCCGGAACTCCACCAGCAGGCGGTTGTCCATCAGGTCCGCCAGCGCCATCACCAGCAGCGGAATCGCCGCCACCAGACCATCCAACGCCTGGAAGTAACGCCGCCGCACCGCAACGATGGCGATGCCCACCGAGGTCAGGCAGATCAGCGTGAACAGGTCGTCCAGCGCCACCGCCATCCATGCCAACAGCGGCCAAGGCATGAACGGTGCAGCTACCGCGACCAGCCCCAGCACGATCATCAGCCCCTGCATCCAGCGCCGCGAGCCACGCAGCACCCGGCGGCCGCCGCACATGCGCCACAGCACCCAGCCCATCACCGCATAGCTCAGCGCCGACACCGAGACCATCCATACCGGCGCATGGCCATCCACTGGCAGCCACGGCTCGGGATAGCCACTGAGCCCGCTCAACACCGCCTGCCATACCACCAAGAGCCCGCAGACCAAGGTATAGATCAGGAAATCACGCCCACGCGTGGTGGCAAAGCCCATCAACGCGGACAAGGCCAAGGCCAGCGCAATCGCCACGCAGGCGGTACGCACCACCAGCCGCAAGGTGTCCTGCTGCTGCAACGGGCTGGGTGCGGCGAGGTGCACGGTGGGAATCCAGCGCGGCTTCAGCGGCGACTCCCAGGCCACCCGGATCGGCTCGACCGTGCCCTGCTTGGGCACAACCACAAGACCTACGCCGGCACGGAAGCGCGAGTCGCGCGTGCGGGCGTCCTGCATGTCACCGCAGACTTGGCGGTCCCCATGGAAAATCATCACTTCGCCAGCAAACACGTTGAACACGCCCACGCCTTGCGGCGCGCCGGACCAGCCGCCTTCGGGCGCAGCAATTTCAATGGCAGGGCGCATCCGGGCCAAAGCTTCGGCACTGCAGGCGCGCAAGGGAGCCTGTTCAGCGGTTGCGCCGCCGGCAATCAGGAAGTCACGCCCCCCCTGCAGCGGTTGGGCAGCGCCCAGCGAAGGCCACAACGTGAACAACGCCGACAGCAACAGGAGCACGATCCATCCACGTCTTACCCTGCCAGCAACTGCCGCTCCCCCCTCTGCCATGAGCCTCCCTCTCGCGTTCCCCGACGCGGATAAGCGGCATTATCGCAATAACCCGACGCGAGCAGTACGTGAAGACCGTCGCGGCTTGAACTTGTCGTCCCATTGCGTCCTGCCAGGCCCGCAAACAGTCAAAAACAGACAACCCCGGCATTGCCGGGGTTGTCTGGTAAAGCATTGGGCTACTTGGATCAGTAGTTGCGCGGGCCGCGCGGCTTGAAGCCACCCGGACGCGAACCACCCGGGCCGCCCGGACGCGGGCCGCGCGGGCCACCCGGACGCGGACCGCCCGGCTTGCCGTCGCCCTTGTCGAAGCGCGGCTTGAACGGCGGCGCGGCGCCGCCCTGCTCTTCGCCTGCCTCAACCTTGCGCATCTGCAACTGCTGGCCCGACACCCACACCTTCTTCAGGTGCTGCAGCACGTCGGTCGGCATATCAGCCGGCAGATCCAGCACCGAGTGACCATCATGGATGTCGATACGGCCAATGAAACGGCTTTCCAGACCAGCTTCGTTGGCAATGGCGCCGACGATATTGGCCGGCTTCACGCCATGGGTATGACCGACTTCAATGCGGTAGGTCTCCATGCCGAACTCCGGCGCGCTGCGCGGCGGCATTTCACGACGCGGACGCGACTCGAAATCGCCTTCGCCACGCGGCGGGCGCGGCGCGCGATCGCCCTCGTCCTGACGCGGGGCACGCTCGAAGCGCGGCTCGAAACGGGCCGGGCGATCGCCACGGTCACCGCGCTCGTCGCGGCGATGAAAGCCGCCGTCACGCGCCGGACGCTCACTGCGATCGTTGCGTTCGAACGACTGCTCGCGGCGCTCACGCACCGGCGGGGTCAACAGGAACGGGGAATCGCCCTGCAGCAGCTTGGCCAGCGCGGCAGCGATATCGATAGCCGGCACGTTGTGCTCGCCTTCGTAGCGCTGCAGCAGGTCGCGGTAGAAATCCATGTCGCCGGCAGCCAGGGTCTGGCTGATGCGGTCCATGAACTTGGTCACGCGGTGGTCGTTGACCGCATCCACGCTCGGCAGCTGCATTTCTTCGATCGGCTGACGGGTAGCGCGCTCGATCTGGCGCAGCATGCCCTTCTCGCGCGGGGTGACGAACAGGATTGCCTCACCGCTGCGGCCGGCACGGCCGGTACGGCCGATACGGTGCACGTAGCTTTCGGTGTCGTACGGGATGTCGTAGTTCAGCACGTGGCTGATGCGCTCCACGTCCAGACCACGGGCAGCCACGTCGGTGGCAACCAGGATGTCGAGCTTGCCTTCCTTCAGCATGGCGATGGTGCGTTCACGCTGGGCCTGCTGCATGTCGCCATTGATGGCGGCAGCGGCCAGACCACGCGCCTGCAACTTGCTGGCAAGCTCCTCGGTGCCGGCCTTGGTACGCGCGAAGATGATCATCGCGTCGAAGGTTTCCACTTCCAGGATGCGGGTCAGCGCGTCCAGCTTGTGCATTCCAGCCACCCACCAGTAACGCTGGCGGATATTGGCCGAGGTGGTGGTCTTGGACTGGATGGTCACTTCCACCGGCTCACGCAGATAGGTCTGCGCGATGCGGCGGATCTGCTGTGGCATGGTGGCCGAGAACAGCGCGACCTGACGGGTTTCCGGCAGCTTCTTGAGCACTGCTTCGACGTCGTCGATGAAGCCCATGCGCAGCATTTCGTCGGCTTCGTCGAGCACCAGCGTCTTCAGTTCGGACAGATCCAGGGTGCCACGATCGAGATGATCAATCACCCGGCCCGGGGTGCCGACCACAACGTGCACGCCGCGGCGCAGGGCCTGCAGCTGCTGCGCATAGGGCTGGCCGCCGTACACCGGCAGCACGCGGAAGCCCGGCATCGATGCCGAATAGGTCTGGAACGCCTCGGCGACCTGGATGGCCAGCTCGCGGGTCGGCGCCAGCACCAGCACCTGCGGCTTGGTGGCGGAAAGATTGATATTGGACAGCACTGGCAGCGCGAAGGCACCGGTCTTGCCGGTGCCGGTCTGCGCCTGGCCGAGCACGTCGCGGCCTTCCAGCATGGCCGGAATGGTGGCAGCCTGGATCGGCGACGGGGTCTCGTAGCCGACTTCGGCCACTGCCTTCATCACAGGCTCGGATAGGCCGAGATCTGCAAACAGCAGCGGCGCGGGGGTATCTTGGGACATGGTAACTCCGGGGGCACCGCCGCGAACGGGCGGGCGAAAAGACGCATATTGTGCGCTCTAAACAGCTCTGCTGTCGCGCATGGCTTGATTTGCGTTCAGCTTACGAACACAACCGGCCGCCGCTTGGCCCCTGTTGGAGCACCCGCACGGGTCGCCGATGACGCACAATAGCACTCGTTTTTATCCGTGAACACCATGCAGACCATCGAATTTGAACTTGACCGCGATTACGTGGAACTGAAGCAGCTGCTGAAACTGGCCGATCTGGTCACCAGCGGCGGCGAGGCAAAAATGATCATTGCCGACGGCCAGGTCACCGTTGATGGCGTGGTGGAGCTGCGTAAAGCCTGCAAGATCCGCGGCGGCCAGCAGGTTGTGCTCGGCGATGTCAGCATCAACGTGCTCGCCGATCCGGACCCCAACCGCGCCGAAGAAGACGACGAAGACGAAGACGAGTGAGGTAGTGCTGAGCCATGCTCGGCAGGAGGCTTCGTCGTAGACCATCAGCGCTGTAGGAGCGGCGTGAGCCGCGAAGCTCACGCCCTGTCCCGCATCGCACCCTCGCCCTGCACCAGCGTCGCGGCTTACGCCGCTCCTACAAACCCGCGAGCCCCGCCGCTACGCGCGAGCCTGGGTCAGATGCCCGGCGATCAACTTCCTGAACGGAACGACGCCCTGCGCGGCCCGCAATGCCGCGCCGCGCAGCAAACGCGCAGGCAGCCGGCTATCGTTATAAAGCCCGGCAATGGCATTGGTGGCCTCGTATAGCGGCCGTGTCGCCAGCCGGTGGCCACGCTGGTAACTGGCCAGCAAGCCATCCGCACCAATATCGCTACCGCCACGAACCGCATCCAACAGCAACCGCGCCAGCCGTTGCTGGCTGTGCAAGCCAAAATTGAAGCCGTGTGCGGTGACCGGATGCATGCCGACCGCCGCGTCGCCGATCAAGGCATAGCGCTTGCCGACAAAGCGGTGCGCATACACGCCGACCAGCGGATAGGCGTGGCGCGTCCCGACCGGGGTCATCTCACCCAGGCGACGCTCGAAGAAGCCACTGACGGTTCGCCCGAAGGCGGCCTCATCCAGCTCCAGCAACTGTTGCAGCTGCCGCGGCGGCATGGTGATCACTGCCGAGGCCTGATTGCCCGGCAAGGGCAGCATCGCCAAGGTACGTTCGTAGCCGAACCATTCCCAGGCGGCGTGCTCATGCGGCCGCTCGCACTGCATCCTGCAAACCAACATGGACTTGCCGAAGTCGCGCATCTGCGCGCCGACACCCATCATCCGCCGGGTCGCCGAGAAGCGGCTGTCGGCGGCGACCACCAGCCGTGCGCGCAACTGAATGCCGTCACTCAAGGTGACCGTGCTGTACGCCTCACCGGCGTCGATTGCAGTGACCGAACGTCCATCCAGCACTTCCAGATCGGCCTGGCCCTGCACCGCCTCCCAGGCCGCACGCCGGATCAGGTGATTGGGAATCAGCCAGCCCAGCTCATCGACGCCCTCGCCCTGCGCTGCGAAACCCAGCGCGAACGGCGAGCTGCCGTTCATCACCTTGGCGCTGCGCAGCGGCGAGATCTCGGCCGGGTCGATGCGCTGCCACAGCCCCATGCTGCGCATGATCTGCCGCGAGGCGTGCGTCAGCGCGATCTCGCGGCCATCGAAGGCCGGCTCGGCCAGCACTGCCAACGGTTGCTGCTCGACCAGCGCCAGCGATAGACCACTACCGGCCAGACTGCGGGCCAGACTCAAGCCGGCCGGGCCGGCGCCCACCACCACAACATCCACCTTGCGCATGTGCCACTCCGTTATGCCTACCGCAGGCAGGGTAAGCAGGCCGATGTAAGGATTCATTGATCCAGATCAGCTACACGACAATCAGCCCACAAACACAACGGGCGCCCTGCGGCACCCGTGTGCAAAGCCTGCGATGTGATGGCACTTAGTTGGCCGAGGCCGCGCGCACGCTATAGCCGGAGGCGCGCCACACCTTGTCCTCATCCAGGCGGAACGAGACCAGCTCGCGCACCGGCTGGGCATTGTTGGCAAAGCGGGTTGGGAAGCTGACGTTCAAGTAGATGCCTTCCGGCACCGAGGCACCGGCCGGGTATTGCACGCGGGTGATCGATGGCTTGCCGCGCGACACCAGCGCGCCCAATTTGGCGCGGTCGGCATTGACGTTGTTGGCGAATACATCACGGGTCACCGCCTTGCGCGCCACCGCGGAGGCACCGTCCCACACGGCGGCCGCCTGCTGGCCATCCACCAGCTGCGCCACCCGCTGCGCGGCTGCGGTCATCTCCGCATCCTGCTTGGCTACCTGCGCCTGCTGCGCTGCACTGAGCGCTGGCGCCGGCCGAGCCGCGGCTGATACCGGTGCGGGGGCGGCCGGGGCAGCAGCCCGCGCTGGCGCGGGGGCAGCAGCGGGTGCCTGCGCGAAAGCGCCTGTAGCCGGCACAGCCAAGGACAACACCATCAACAAACAACTGGGTCGCATAGCTCTCTCCATGACGCTTTCAGTTGAACGGAATGCCAATCCAATCACGGTTTACCAGCTTCCGCATCCTTTCATTTGTTCACTTTCGTGTACCGGGCGCACTCACCTGCGCACTGACGGCGGGCGCGACTGCTGCCGCTGGCGCCACTACTGCCTCAGCAGCACCGGTCGGGATGGCGGTCGGCATCGGCTCGAGCATGGCGGTATCGATTTCCGACAGCGGGCTTTCCTCCGGGCAGACCTCATCCGGGAAGCCGAACTGCTCCTTCAATGCCTGCCCGCAGCGGTTGACCGCCTCCAGATCGGCACCTTCCACCTTGCACTCGCGGTCGAAGGCGATCAGGAAGGAATCCTTGCGGCGCACGAAGTCATCGCCGCACTTGCGCATCTGCTTGATACGCTCCAGGTCATCCTGCACCGCATTGGTGCCGTCCAGCCCGTACTGCTTGAGCTCTTCGTTGGTCAGCACCCGCAGGCTGCGGTTGGGCACGGTCATCATCAGGTCGGCCACGCCCACCGCCACACCGTTGCGCTGCAGGTAGTCCTTCACGTTGTCGTAGACCTCGTGCAGCTCCTTGTTCAACTCCGCGCGCGAACTGGCGCTGGAGCTGATCCGCATCATGCGGTGGATGCCAACCTTGCCGGAGATCAAGCGGTTGTCGCCAGCCGCCAGCACGAACACACAGGCACTGTGGCAGACCGAACCTTCGCGCACCCAAATGGTCCAACCGGACTCGCCAATGCTGTCGCCAGCGACGATGGCCGCTTCCACCTGACCACCGCTGGAATCCAGATCGAGGATGCGCCGACTGATCTTCATCGCATCGGCCACCACCGCCAGACGCGTCACCATCGCCGCGAACGAAGGGTTGATCTTGCCGGCATAGCGCACCCGCATCAGGCCACGCTCTTTGCAGGGTTCCAAGGCTGCATCCATGCTGGCGCGGTCAAACGCGGTCAACTCGGTGCCATCGCCGTTCTCGCCGGCATAGTCGGTGCCGCAGCTGACCCAGGCCTTGCCGTTCTCCAGCACCAGCTCGGGCCAGGGCTTGTCCTTGGCCGGCAGCACCGGCGCTGGCGGGGTCGGCGCATCGGCAGCATTGATCGACACCATGTGGTCGCCATCAGCGGCCACTGCGGCAGCAGGGTCAATCACGGGCTTTTTATCGCCGGTCTGCGGATTGCAGGCCAACAGCCCGATGCACAACAACGGCGGCCAACAGAACTTGGGCAACATGGAGAGCAATCAGGTCCGTACTACGGCGCAACCGCGCCAGGAAGGTGGACAGTCTAGTGCGCAACGCCCTCCCTGCTGCAACGCCCAATGAATCAACACAGCGTCGCGCGCATTGATGTCCGAAAATGGCCAGTAGCCGAGCCCCTTCACGCCTAGACTGAGGCCATGCAAAACCTCCTGATGCCAGCCCATATGCAATGCGAACAAGCCCGCCTGGCCCGCGATGCGCGCTTTGACGGCCTGTTCTTCACTGCCGTGCGCAGTACCGGCATCTATTGCCGGCCGGTTTGCCCGGCGCCGCCGCCCAAACCAGAGAACGTCAGTTACTTCCCAAGCGCCGCTGCCGCCAGCGCCGCCGGCTACCGGCCATGCCTGCGCTGCCGCCCCGAACTGTCGCCGGATGACGCCAATCTGCTGCAGGACCAGACCCTGCATCAGGCACTGGCCCTACTCAACGAAGGCATCCTGCAGGAACAGCCAGCGACCGCGCTGGCCGAGGCGATGGGGATCAGCGCGCGCCAACTGCAACGGCTGTTCGTCGCCAAGCTCGGCGCAACGCCCGCCCAACTACACACCACCCGCCGTCTGTTGCTGGCCAAACAGCTGTTGACCGAAACCGCGCTGCCGGTAACCCAGGTCGCACTGGCGGCCGGTTTCAACAGCCTCCGCCGCTTCAACAGCGCCTTCCTGGAAGGCTGCGGCATGCCGCCGAGCGCGCTGCGCAAGCAGCATGGCGCGGTGACTGGCGGTGAGCCGGTGTTGCGACTGGCCTATCGGCCGCCGCTGGACTTCCCGCTGATGCTGGCCTTCCTGCGCCGCCGCTCGTTGCCGGGCATCGAGTGCATCGACGAACACAGCTATCAGCGCGTGGTCGTCGCCAATGGTGTGGCCAGCCTGATCCGGGTCACTGCCGATTCCAAGCGGCCGGAACTGCGCCTGCAACTGGGTACCACCGATCCACGCGCGATTCCTGCCATCGTCGCCAAGGTGCGGCGGGTATTCGACCTGGATGCCGACCTGCGCACCGTCCATGCCACGCTGGGCCAGGAACCGTTGCTGGCGCGCGGCATCGCCGAGCGGCCGGGCCTGCGCATTCCCGGCGGCTGGGACGGCTTTGAAGTCGCAGCACGCGCCGTACTCGGCCAGCAGGTCAGCGTTGCCGCCGCCACCACGTTGGCGCGGCGCCTGGTCGACCGCTTCGGCGAGCATTTGCCTGGCATGCCGGAAGGCCTGGACCGGCAGTTCCCGGCGCCAGCAACGTTGGTCGACGCGCCGCTTGAGAGCATCGGCCTACCGCGCACCCGCGCCGCCACCCTGCGTGCAATTGCCCGCGCCTGCGCCGAGCAACGCTTGGATTTCAGCCGTGCGCAGACGCTGGAGAGCTTCGTGCAGAAAGCCACAGCCCTGCCCGGCATCGGTCCGTGGACCGCGCACTACATGGCACTGCGGGCGATGGGACTGCCCGATGCCTTCCCGGCCGGTGATCTGGTGCTGCAGCAGGTGCTGGGCGAAGGCCAACGCCAACGCCTGAGCGAACGCGAGACCGAGCGTCGCTCGCAGCTCTGGCGACCATGGCGCGCCTACGCCGTGTTGCATCTGTGGCATCTGGCAGTGCCGACTGAAAAAAAGAATTCCAACACTGCTACGGAGGTAAGCGCATGAACACCCTCTATTACGACCGCTTTGACAGCCCCATCGGCGCCTTGACCGTCGCCGTCGACGAGGTAGGCGTGCGCCATATCCTGTTCGCCGAGAACCGCCACGACGCCAAGGGCCGCCAACACTGGCAGCGCGACCCGGATGCGGTCGCCGAGCCGCGCCGGCAGTTGCTGGAGTACCTGCGCGGTGAGCGCCATGAGTTCCAGTTGGAGTTGGCGCCGGTAGGCACCGAGTTCCAGCTGCATGTCTGGCACACGCTGGCACAGATTCCGTTCGGCGCGACCTGGAGCTACCGGCAACTGGCCGAGCGCATCGGGCGGCCCACCGCTACCCGTGCAGTCGGCGCCGCCAATGGCCGCAATCCTTTGCCAATCGTCTTGCCCTGCCACCGCGTGATCGGCAACAACGGCACGTTGACCGGCTTCGGCGGTGGACTACCGACCAAGGCGGCGCTGTTGAAGCTGGAGGGCGTTGTCAGCGAAGGCGAGCGCGTGGCGGATCTGTTTGCCTGAGCCCTCCAGTCGTCCGGGAGCGGCTTGCTTCCGGCGGCTACAGGGTCGATCAGCCCCAAGCAACATGCCGAAGGTTGTATTTGTATGGTCACCGGCCCGGCCTATCATTGCGGCATGAATTTTTTACGCATTTCGGCCACTACATTGGCCTGCGCATTGCTTGCCGCCTGCGCCACCGCCCCCTCGCCTGTCGCCACCACGAACGTCCCGCCCACGGTACTGATGATTTCCATCGACGGCCTGCGCGCAGACAAGCTTAGTGAAGCAGACACTCCCAACCTGATGCGTCTTGCCCGCGAGGGCGTGCGCAGCGTTGGCATGCGTCCGTCCTACCCGGCACTCACCTTCCCCAATCACTACACCTTGGTCACCGGCCTGCGCCCGGACCATCACGGGCTGGTGCACAACGCGATGAGCGCCGATGCGCTTGGCGAATTCAAGGTCAGCGATCGCGCTGCCGTGCAGAATGCCGCCTGGTGGGATGGCGGCGAGCCGATCTGGGTCAGCGTACGCAAGGCCGGGTTCAAGAGTGCAACCTGGTCCTGGCCGGGCAGCGAAGCGCCGGTGCGCGGTCTGCATGCCAACCAATGGCGCATATATGACGAAAGCGTGCCACTGCCCGAGCGCATGAATCAGGTCCTGGCCTGGCTGCACGGCGAACCGGACGCGATCAAGCCGCGCTTCATTGCCGCCTACATGGAACACGTGGACAAAGCCGGTCATGGCCACGGTCCGGATTCGCCCGAGTACAAGGCCGCATTGCAGCAGGTTGATGCCGCCGTCGGCCAACTGGTCGATGGCATGCGCCGCGATGGCCTGCTCGATGACACCAACGTGATTGTGGTTTCCGATCACGGCATGGCAACGGTCAAGTTCGGCAACGCGGTTGCGATCGAAGACATGGTGCCGGCGGATATCGCCAAGGTGGTGTCGGTGGGTCAGTCGGTAGGGTTCGCACCGCTGCCGGGCAAGCAGGCCGATGCGGAAAAGGCGCTGCTAGGCGAGCACGCGCACTACCAGTGCTGGAACAAGGCGCAGCTGCCGACACGCTGGCACTACGGTAGTAATCCGCGCGTACCAGCCATCGTCTGCCAGATGCAGGAAGGCTGGGATGCAGTGGCCCGCGACACCATCGCCAAGCGCCCACCCGGTGATCGCGGCTCGCATGGTTACGACCCTGCGCTGCCATCGATGCAGGCGGTATTCGTCGCACGTGGCCCGGCCTTCGCGCAGGGCAAGCAACTCACCGCCTTCGACAATGTCGACGTCTATCCCTTGCTTACCCGCCTGATCGGCATCCCGGCCCAGCCCAACGACGGCGACCCGCACGCGCTGGAGCAGGCACTACGCCAATCGAAGTGAGGTGGCCCGGCTGAGCGAAGCGCAGCCGCGAACGAAGCCCCCCCAAAAAAAACAGGCACAAAAAAAGCGGCGCAATGCGCCGCTTTTCTGTAACCACTGCCTGGCTGGATCAGCCGGCCTTGGCGACGGTCTTCTTGGCGACAGCCTTCTTGGCGGCAGCCTTGGCGACGGTCTTCTTGGCGACCGGCGCAGCTGCGCCCACGGCCACCTTGCTCACGTGCGAACGCGAAATGCCGTAGCTGGCGTTGTAGCGCTTGCCCTTGGCGGTCTTACGGTCACCCTTACCCATGTCGTCAACTCCTTGGTTTGTAATCAGTTACCCCGTGCAAGCACGGGTTTGGCGAGGCCACAACAAGCGCCCTCGCGCATGGACAGGAAGCCTACCATGCGCCCCTCAATGTGCGCAGCTGGCGTCGTGTACGTGCACATGGTTCAAGCGCAGGTTGGCCACATGCGCCAAGCCCACCAGCACACCACCCAAGGTCATCACAACCGCATGCGGAATACGTGAATGATGCAACTCAGGGTGCAACAAACCAGCCCACAACAGCAGCAGGCCAGGCACCAGCAACAACAGCGCCATCAGCGCGCGGTGGCGCAGATAACCCCAGATAAGACTGAAAAGACCCAGCACCGTAACGAAGATGACGATGGTGGCTTCCACCCCATCGCTGAGCCAGAACGACAACCCCAGTGCTGGCGCCAGCGCCAACAAAGCCGGCAACAACGCGCAATGCACCGCGCAGATCAGGGATCCGGTCGCACCAAAGCGATCGAGGAATTTGCGTAGTCCGGTAGGTGGGGTGGGCATGACTTCCAGCAGGGGCGACGGAACGTTATGGAATAATATAACATTATTGTCCTCCCCGCCCTAACCGCCTGCGCCAGCCCGCTGCCGCCTCCGGTTCAGACTGCCACCCAAGTGATACACAGTAACAAAGGAATCCTCATGCCCTTCCCCCGTCACACCCGGCACCACCTGCTGTTCCTCGCCCTTGCCGCCGCCCTTCCCGCTGTCGCCAGTGCCGCCGATGACGACGCCGGGCAGAGCCATCATCTGACCGAACTCACCGCGGTCAAAGTCACCGCCTCGCCACTGCAGGGCTCGGCCGAGTCGCTGGCGCGCCCGGTCGAGGTATTGGCAGGTGCCGATCTGGACGAGCACAAGGCTGGCACGCTTGGCGACACCGTGGCCAAGCTGCCCGGCGTACAGAGCACTTTCTTCGGCCCCGGCGTCGGTCGCCCAATCATCCGCGGCCAAGAGGGCCCGCGAGTTGCCGTAGTCGCCAATGGCGTCGGCAACATGGACGCATCCACGGTCAGCGCCGACCATGCTTCCAGCATTGAGCCGTTCCTGGCCGACCAGATCGAAGTACTCAAAGGCCCGGCAACCCTGCTGTTCGGCAGCGGTGCGATTGGTGGCGCGGTGAACGTGGTCGATGGCCGCATCGCCAGCGATCTACCGGACCGCCCAATCAGCGGCCGTGCCGAACTGCGCGGCAACTCGGTCAACCAGGAACGCAGCGGCATGTTCCGCTTGGACGGCGTCAGCGGCGACAACCTGGTCCTGCATGTCGACGGCCTGATCCGAAACGGTGACGACTACCGCATCCCCGGCTATGCGATCGATCCGCATGCGCTGGATGCCGATGGCCATGACGATCACGATGCCCACGACGAAGACGCCGGCACCCGCGGTCGCCTGGACAACAGCTCGGTACGCACCCGCGCTGGTGGCGTAGGCGCTACCTGGTTTGGCGAGGGCGGCTTCCTCGGCGCATCGCTGGGCACGTACCGCAGCAACTATGGCATCCCCAACGGTGCCCACGTGCATGCCGACGATGATCATGGCCACGACCATGACGATCACGACCACGACCACGGCGAGGAAGGCGATGAGCACGATGTACGCATCGACATGGTGCAGAACCGCTTCGACCTGAAGGGCGGCCTGTACAACCCGACCTCGTTCCTGAAGAGTCTGACCGTGCGCGGCGGCTATACCGATTACGAGCACACCGAGCTGGAAGCCGGCACACCGTCCACCCGCTTCACCAACAAGGGCTTTGAAGGCCGCGTGGAAGCCGTGCAGCAGCCGCTGGCCGGCTGGGACGGCGCCTTCGGCGTGCAGTTCGGCAGCAGCGACTTCGGCGCCACCGGCGAAGAAGCCTTCGTACCGGGCACCACCACCGACACCATTGGTGCTTTCGTGCTGCAGGAGAAGCAGTTCGGCCCGTTCAAGCTGGAACTGGGTGCGCGCCATGACCGGGTCAAGCTCGACCCGAACGACGCCCAGCGCAACCGTAGCTTCGGCGCGACCAACCTGTCGGCGTCCGGCATCTGGGCCTTGAACGACACCTTCGACCTGCGCTTCGGCGTGGACGCCTCCGAGCGTGCGCCGACCAACGAAGAGCTGTACGCCGCCGGCGCCCACATCGCCACCCGCTCGCTGGAAATCGGCAACGCCAACATGGACACCGAACGCGGTCGTCGCATGGAGCTGGGCCTGCACGCGCACAACGAACGCTTCGACCTGCAGGCAGCGATCTACCAGACCAAGTTCAAGGACTTCATCTACCTGGCAGATACCGGCGTAGTCGAAGGCGGCCTGCCAGTGCGTGCCTGGACGCAGAACGACGCTACGTTCAAGGGTGCAGAGGCAGAGGCCACTTGGCACATGCTGGAAAACGTCGCCGGTGATTGGGACCTGCGCGTGTTTGGTGACTATGTGAAGGCTGAGCTGGATGGCAGCGGCACGCGCAATGTTGCCATCGCCGTGCCGCACGGTGACCACGCGCACAACTACAACGTCGAGCTGGCCAACGGCGGTTACCTGCCGCGCATCGCACCGGCCCGTGTTGGCGCCGACCTGCACTGGTCGCTGGGTGGCTGGCGCGCATCGCTGGGCGCAGTGCGCTATGGCAGCCAGAAGGACGTTGCGGTGAACGAAGAAGCCAGTGCTGGTTACACGCTGGTGGATGCACACCTTGCTTATCGCTGGGACCGCAACGGCAGCAACAGCTACGAAGTGTTCTTTGATGGCAGCAACCTGACCAATCGTGAGGCACGCCCGCATACCTCGCTGCTGCGGGATTACTCGCCACTGCCGGGCCGTGGTGTGGCGTTTGGTATCAGGGCATGGTTCTAAAGGCTTGATGCAGGCTTTGGCTTTGAGCTTTGGCTGTAGCTTTGGCTTTGAGCTTTGGCTCCTGCTCCCGTCTTTCCCCTCTCCCGCTTGCGGGAGAGGGGTAGGGGTGAGGGCAAGCTTTTGCTTCTGCATTTGGTCCTGGCTCTACATTGCTTCTAGCTCCGCTGTCTAGCAGCACAAGCACACCCCAAAGCCACCGCAAGGTGGCTTTTTGCTTCGCGCAGAATCGGCTCTAGAGAAATCCACTCATATGTAGTCCAAGCCGAATCAAAAGCCACCCATCCGCCCTTCGGGCACCTTCTCCGCAAGCGGGAGAAGGGAAGACCACAGCCAAAACCAGAGCCGAAGCCCTGCTGGAGCCGGAACCACATATTGTTCCTCCTTGCCAGTACTGCGCTCCTCTTCGAAGTTCTCACAATGAAGACAGAGCACCAGCAAGAGTGCTGTTTTTTTGAAGGGGGATAGCGTCTGTGCACCGGAAAGGAGGGCTTCTTGACGGCGTTGAACTTGTAAGTTCCCAAGCCTTCCGTTGGGGAGGTGTCTAGTATTTGCTGAATCTAGCAGAGCAGGCAATCTAGGACATAAATTTAGGCTGGCTCAGTCTCTAGGACTAAGTTAGGCTGTCTGAAGGTCGAAATCCCGCAGGCATTCCTCTATCTATGTACGAAGATTTAGTGCCAGATCCCGTTAGCCGTCGCGCGCCAAAATTACCGGTCGCGTGCGAAAATTTGCGCGCTATTGCAAAGAAAATAAAGCCATTTCAGATGCGCTCATTTATGCGCGACACCCCGAGACACCACTATAAATACATGCGCTTTGATGGTTCTTCGGATTCTGTACGCAATCTCGAGACATTGATTGTCGATTCGAGTCTATACCTGTCATCGCCCTCTGAGTTCAATGATCCTTTTGAATTTAGATTCCGGGTAAAGCGTGATTCCGACTCTGCAGCCGTACGAAGAAGAGTCAGAAAATGGGCTGCAACAACTTCAGGCTGGACGGCGCTCACGAAGAGAGAGCGTGAAGCATGGGTTTCGCGGTTGATGATCGAATTGCCGGCTGTCATGGATGATCCCAACACGTTTGAGCGCCATCGACATGGCGTGGCATGTTTGGCTTCAGATCCAAAGGATTTGCTTATGTGGGCGCACTATGCGGACTCACACAAAGGAATATGTGTGCAGTTTCGAACAGCATCTGATCCTGGGGTATTCGTTGCCGCGCAACCCGTGAATTACTGTGATGACTTCCCTGATCTAACTTGGCCACGCATGGATTCGGAGATATTGAAGGCTATTCTCTTGCGAAAGGCGCGTCGATGGAACTACGAGAACGAACGGCGTTTGGTGTTTGTTGATGTGAGCACCAGACTTCTACCCTTCGACCCGGGTTGTCTTTCAGGGATAATTCTCGGCTGCAATTTTCCGAGCTCGGCGAAGGCTAGTCTTGATCACATCTTGGCTAAACGAAATCAGCTAGGTCTTCCTTCAATTCGTCTTTATAGAGCTGATGTTAACAGGTCAATTTACAAGCTACGTGTTTTAAGGGCTTAGATGGCCGTCGTCTCCTGTGAGCGATTAGCATATTTTGCAAGTATTGTTTGAGGGAAAAGTTGATAGAGACGTCTGAATGACAGTGGTGCTTTCTTCCTTGCTGCATATGGCCATTTTCTATCGTCACTGTCAGCCTAGTTGATCTTTTTGGGATCCGCGATTGGAAGTATCAGACCCTCCAGTGCCCACTACTCGCATTTACGTGCATATGCACATAAACTCCCAGCCATCGCCCTACCCCGAACGCCGATGGACACCCCCAGCCCCTGCACCTGCTTCCAGCTGCGCCGCGCCACGCGCCGCGTTTCCCAGCTGTATGACCGCCATCTGGCCGCCGCCGACCTAAGCCTCAACGCCTATTCCATCCTGCGCCGCTCCAGCCAGCCACGTCCGCTGGGCGAACTCGCCGATGCGCTGGGCATGGACCGCACCACCCTCACCCGCAACCTCAAACCGCTGCTCGAAGCGGGCCTGCTCTGTTCCGCCCCCGGCGCGGACTCCCGCCAGCGCCAGCTGCACATCACCGCCGCCGGCAAACGTCGCCTGCAGAAAGCCTTACCCCTCTGGCAACAGGCGCAACAGGAAATCGAAAACCTGTTCGGCAGCGCGCGTATCGCTGGTCTCAACCAACAGCTGGAAACACTCACCCAGGCGCTGGAACAGGAGCAAGCAGCATGAGCACGCAAGCTCCCGCGCGCACACCGTGGCTGCTGTTGCTCGCCGCCTCCAGCATCCTGATGGTGACCATGGGCGTGCGCCAGACCAGCGGTCTGCTGATCGACCCCATCCATGTTTCGACCGGGTTGGGCATCGCCCAGATCAGCTTTTCATTGGCGATAGGCCAGTTCGTCTGGGGTGCAGTGCAGCCCTTCTTCGGCGCGATGGCCGACCAGCGCGGACCACTGCCGGTGCTGGTTGGCGGCGGTGTGCTGCTGGCTGTCGGCCTGCTTGCGGCAACCCTGCTCCCCGGCGCCTGGGGATTGAATCTCAGCTTCGGCCTGTTGCTGGCCGCCGGTGCCGGTGCCGGCAGTTTCTCGGTGCTGATCGGCGCAACCGCCTGGCGCATCCCAGCACAGAAGCGCTCGATGGCCGCCGGCATCATCAATGCCGGTGGCTCACTCGGCCAATTCCTGTTTGCGCCGCTGGTGCAGTTGCTGCTCAGCGCCTTCGGCTGGATCAAGGCCTTGTATGCGCTGGCCTTCATCGTGCTGTTGTCATTGCCGCTGGCCTGGCCGCTGCGCAAGCGTGCGCCACGCAACGAGGCCAGCGACGACGGCGAGGCCCTGCGCCCGCAACTGCAGCGCGCGCTGCGTGACCGCAGTTACTGGTGCCTGCATCTGGGCTTCTTCACCTGTGGCGTGCATATCGCCTTCCTGGTCACCCACCTGCCCGGCGAAATCGCGCTTTGCGGGTTGTCGCCGAACGTGGCCTCGGTATCGATTGCCCTGATCGGCCTGTTCAATGTTGCCGGCAGCCTGATCATCGGTGCACTTGGCGAACGCTTCCGCATGAAGTGGCTGCTGTTCTGGATGTACCTCAGCCGCGCGGTGTTGATCGCGGTCTATCTGGCATCACCGCCGACACCGATGACCTTCTATGTGTTCGCTGCCGCACTGGGCTTCACCTGGCTGGCGACGGTGCCGCCCACCGCGGGACTGGTCGGCAAGCTGTTCGGTCCGCGTCACATGGGCACCCTGTTCGGCCTGACCCTGTTCTCGCACCAGATCGGCGCGTTCTTCGGTGCCTGGCTGGGTGGCGTGGCGCTGGAATACGGCGGCGACTACAGCTGGATGTGGTACGCGGACATGGCATTGGCCGCTGCTGCAGCACTGATCAACCTGCCGATCCGCGAAGCACCACTGCGCCGCCAGCTCGCCGCGAGCTGAACGGGAACGGGGCGCCGCAACGGCCCGTTCCATGCCACCCATTGAAACCGGACATTTTTGTCCGGATCATATGGGCATGACTTCCATTCGTTCCGATGCCGCCATGCGTCGTGCTTTGCTGTTGGATGCGGCCGACGCCGTGTTCGGCGAGCACGGCATCACCGCTCCACTCGACCTGGTGGTCGCGCACGCCGGCGTGGGCCGGGCAACGCTCTACCGCAACTTCCCCGACCGCACCGCGCTGATCGAAGCCCTGCTGCAGCGGACCGTGGAAAAGATCGAAGCACACGTCGACGAGCTGGGCGAGCGCGACGACGCATTGTTCGAGCTGATCATCGGCATGGCCAAGCGCATCGTGCATTCGCCTGCGTTGGCCGATTACTGGCGCGCAGTGGACCCGGACGAACCTACGATCAAGGCTGTACGCGAGCGTATTCTCGGTCTGTCCGAACCGGCCCTGCTACGGGCCAAGGCCGCAGGGCTGTGCCGGCCTGACCTGCAGCTGTCGGATATCTCCTTGATCTCCAGCATGCTCGGCGCCGCCTTGCGTGGCCGCACCGTCGAAGATCGCGCCACCCTCGCACGGCGTGCGATTGAATTGCTGCGTCCCGGCCTGTCCGTGCAGGCTGCAACGGAACGCACATGAAGCCCCTCAAGCCCATTCCGGACTGGGAAGAGCACGAGAAGCCCAGCCTACCCGGCTCGGCCTCGATGCCCTGGCATCCGCCGCACCGGCGCGCGGCCTATGCTGCGGTCGCGGTGCTGGTGGCAATCACCGGCGGGCTCGGCAATGCACTGATCAGCGCCAACCTGCCGGTGATCACCGGGCAGATGGGGCTGCAGGCCAGCGAGGCCAACTGGTTGGTGGCGGCCTATCTGATGGTCAACGTCAGTGCCAACCTGCTGGTGTTCAAATTCCGTCAGGAATACGGCATCCGCCTGTTCGCCGAGATCGGCCTGGGCACTTACGCCGCGCTGGCCGTGCTGCACCTGTTTGTCGGCAACAACACGACCACCTTGCTGGTACGCGCCGGTAGCGGCTTTGCCGGTGCCGCCTGTACCACGCTGGGCACGCTGTACATGCTGCAGGCCTTGCCGCGCAAATACGTCGGCAACCTGCTGGTGATTGGCGTTGGCCTGTCGCAGCTGGCCGTGCCATTGGCGTGGCTGTTGTCGCCCAGCCTGCTCGACCATGGCGAATGGCAGAACCTGTATCTGTTCGAGGCCGGGCTGGCACTGTGCTCCTTCGCCGCGGTGGTGGTACTGAAGCTGCCGCCCGGTATACAGATCAAGGTTTTCGAACGCACCGACTTTCTTACTTTCGCCCTGCTCGCTCCGGGCCTGGCGCTGCTGGTGGTGGTATTGAGCCAGGGCTACCTGCATTGGTGGTTCGATTCACCGTGGCTGGGCTGGGCACTGGCCGCCGCCATGGTATTGATCACCACCGGCCTGTGCATCGAGCACCAGCGTCGCAACCCGCTGCTGCAGGTGCGCTGGCTGATGGGGCCGGTGATGCTGCGCTTCATCGTCGGTGCCTTCCTGATCCGCTTCCTCACCAACGAGCAGTCCTACGGGATGATCTCGATGATGCGGGCGCTGGGCATGGGGCCGGAGCAGATGGCGCCGCTGTTCGGGGTAATTTTGATCGGTGTGCTGGTCGGCATTGCTGCCGGTGCGCTGACCTTCGGGCCAAAGGCGCTGATCCCGCAGTTGCTGGTGTCCATCATCCTGCTCGGCAGTGCAGCCTTCCTCGACCAGCACCGCACCAGCATGGACCGGCCGATGGATTTCGCCCTCAGCCAGTTCCTGGCGGCGGTGGGCAGTGGCATGTTCATGGGCCCGCTGATGCTGATGGGCATACGCCAAGCGATGGCGCGCGGGCTGGACCACATCGTGTCCTTCATCGTGATCCTGTCGCTGACGCAGAGCTTCGGCAGCCTTGCCGGCTCGGCCTTCCTGAGCAGTTTCCAGCTGCACCGTGAGCACATCTATTCCACCGCGCTGGTCAGCCAGCTCAATCCCGCCGACCCGCAGGTAGCGCGCCGCCTGCAACTGCAGCAACAAGCCTACGCCCGCGTCATCACCGACCCGGTACAACTCAAGGCGCAGGCCAGTGCAGCCTTGGCGGCAGCGGCCAGGCGCGAGGCCAATGTTCGCGCGTTCAACGATGTGTTCGCCTTCAGTGGCTGGGTGGCGATCTGCTTCCTGAGCTGGCTGTTGCTGGAAGTGACGCTGCGTAATCCACGCGTGAAACAGGTGATCCAGCGTGACCGCGCCGGGGCCCAGGACAACCGAGCAGAAACATGAGCAACAAGACCGAAAAGAAAGCCTCAGCACCGGCACCCGAGGCCGTGTCCAAGTACAACCGACCCAGTCGCCGCGCGGTGGTGGTGATGATCGTGGTCGCCCTGATCGGGCTGACCTTGATCCTGCGCGCCTGGCAGTTGTGGCCATTCAACAGCACACACATGCATACCGACGACGCCTATGTGCGCGGCCAGGTCACGGTGCTTGCGCCGCAGGTCAACGGCTACGTCACCGAAGTACTGGTCAGCGACTTCGACCATGTCAAGAAAGGCCAGCCGCTGCTGCGCATTGATCAGCGCATCTATCAGCAGAAGGTGGATCAAGCACTGGCCTCTCTCGAAGACGCACGCGCGCAGCTGGCCAACTCCGACCAGAGCCAGGCGCAGAACCGTGCGCAGATCAGCTCGGCCCGCGCAAATCATTCGGCGCAGCAGGCCGAGCAGCAACGCAGCCGTACCGAGTTGCAACGCTATGAAGCCCTGGCCGCACAGCAGCTGGTCTCCAACAGCGACCGCGACAAGCTGCGCGCCTCCGCGCAGGCAGCGACTGCTGGCGTGGCGCAATCGCAGGCGGCCATCCATATCGCCGAGGAAACCCTCACTTCCACTGAAGTGGCGCGCAAGGGCCTTGAAGCGAAGGTCGCCATGGCTGAAGCCGCCTTGGAACTGGCGAAAATCGACCTCGACAACACGGTTATCAAAGCGCCGCGTGATGGTCAGGTATCCGAGGCCACCGTGCGGCTTGGGCAATACGTTACCGCCGGCAGCCAGCTGCTGTTCCTGGTCCCGGATGCGCTGTGGGTGGTAGCCAACTACAAGGAAGGCCAGACCTGGAACATGGCGATCGGCCAGCCCGCGACGTTCAGTGTTGATGCCTTCCAGGGCAAAAAGCTGCGCGGCCACATCGAACAGATCGCCCCGGCCACCGGCTCCGAGTTTTCGGTACTCAAGCCCGACAACGCGAGCGGCAATTTCACCAAGGTGGTGCAACGTCTACCGATCCGCATCGCCATCGACCCCGACCAGGCGCTTGCCGCACGGCTGCGTCCGGGCATGTCGGTGGTGGTGGAGGTAGACACAGCTGCAGCACCCGCTCAACGGTAGTGCCGAGCCATGCTCGGCAGGGGCGTTACCAACAATCTTGTGCGAGCGGCGTAAGCCGCCAAGCTGGCAATGTGCGAAAGGCTTAAAAGCCAACCCCTCCCCAGCCCTCCCCTGCTGCGCAAGGGAGGGAGCGCCAGCGGTAGTGCCGAGCCATGCTCGGCAGGGGCGGTTACCAGCAATCTTGCAGGAACGGCGTAAGCCGCGAAGCCGGCAGTACGCGAAAGGCCTAAGAGCCCCCCTCCCCAATCGTCCCCTTTGCACAGGAAGAGAGCAAAGCCTTCACCTGAGTGCGCTAGGCTGTACCCCTGTTCACAGCCGGGAGAACCCTCGGTGAAACTGATTCTGGCGCTCTCCGTCCTGGCCGCACTCACGGCCACCTCCGCCAACGCCGCCGACACGCTGTACTCCGGCGGCCCCATCGTCACCGTGGATGACCGCCAGCCCGATGCCGAAGCAATCGTTGTGCGCGACGGCCGCATCGCCTTTGTCGGCAGCCGCAAGGCGGCCCGCCGCTTCAGTCCGCAGGCGCAGCAGGTTGACCTGCAAGGCCACACCCTGACCCCGGGCTTCATCGATGCGCACAGCCACGTATCCGGCGTCGGCCTGCAGGCGCTGTCAGCCAATCTGCTGCCAGCGCCCGATGGTGAAGGCAACTCCATCCCCGCATTGCAGAAGATCATGCGCGAGTTCCGCGCACACCCGACCACGCCTGAGGGCTACAAAGTCCTGATCGGCTTCGGCTACGACGATTCGCAGCTGGTCGAACAGCGGCATCCGACCCGGCAGGACCTGGACGCCATCGCCACCGACATCCCGATCATCCTGATGCACCAGTCCGGCCATCTCGGCGCCTACAACAGCAAAGCACTGGAAATGGCTGGCATCACTGCCGACACACCCAATCCACCAGGTGGCGTGATCCGCCGCGAACCCGGCAGCAACGTGCCTGACGGCGTGCTTGAGGAGAGCGCACACAACATCGCCCTGGCCAAGCTGATGCCGGCGATGACTGCCGAGCAGTCACTGGCAATGCTCGAAGCCGGCCAGGCGTTGTACATGAAGTACGGCTACACCACTGCACAGGACGGCAGGAGTGACGCCGGCACCTTGCAGCTGATGCCGATGGCGGCCAAGGCCGGCAAGCTCAAGATCGACGTGGTGTCCTATCCCGATATTGAAGTGGCCTTGCAGAACCCGGCCATGCAAGGGCCGTTCTATGGCATGAACTACACTGATCACTACCGCATCGGCGGCGTGAAGATCAGCCTGGATGGCTCACCGCAGGGCAAGACCGCATGGCTGAGCAAGCCTTACTACAAGGTACCCGAAGGCGAAAAGCCTGACTATGCCGGCTATCCCGCCTTCCCCACCGCCAAGGTCGACGACCTCATCACCCAGGCCTGGGGCCATGGCTGGCAGGTGCTTGCACATGCCAATGGCGATGCCGCCATCGATCAGCTGATCCATGCTGTGTCCGCCGCTGAAGCCAAGTACCCGGACAAGCACCTCGTCCCCGTGCTGATCCACGGCCAGACCCTGCGCAAGGACCAGGTTGGCGAACTGCGCCGTCTCGGCATCTTCCCGTCGTTGTTCCCGATGCACACCTATTACTGGGGCGATTGGCACCGCGACTCGGTGCTCGGCCCGGAGCGCGCAGAGAACATCTCGCCCACGCAATGGGTGCTGGATGCAGGCATGGTGTTCACCTCGCACCACGATGCGCCGGTGGTATTCCCGGATTCGATGCGGGTGCTGGATGCGACGGTCAACCGCGTTACCCGCAGCGGTCGAGTACTCGGGCCGGATCAGCGTGTATCACCGCTGATCGCACTGAAGGCGATCACCTTGTGGGCAGCGCGGCAGTACGGCGAAGAGAGCAGCAAGGGCTCGATCGAAGTCGGCAAGCGTGCCGATCTGGTACTGCTATCGGACAACCCAATGACCATAGAACGCAGCCAGCTGCACACCATCAAGGTGCTGCAGACCATCAAGGATGGCGTCGTCGTCTTCGAAGCAGAACCAAAACCGTAAGCACGACGGGCTGTTGTAGGAGCGGCGTAAGCCGCGAAACCACTGCAACATCCGAAGCCGATAGCCAATTGCCCGCACCGAAGTGGCCGGGGCGGTCGAGGCCTATCGGCTTCGCGGCTTACGCCGCTCCTACATGGGTCAGTTCTGCTTGAAGCCTTACCCTCACCCCAACCCCTGCTCCGCACCCCGGCCCTTGCGCTGGCGCAAGGACGTTCGAGGGGCAGCGAACCCAATGGTTCGCAAGCTGCCCCCTCTCACCCCGCAGGGAGAGGGGCTGAAAGCTTCAGCCTGCGCAGTTCACGCACAGGCCGTGCACTTCCAGCGTCTGTGCCTGCGGCTTGAAACCAAGCTCTTTGGCGCGAGCTTCGAGTTGACGGACGATATCGCGGTCTTCCAGCTCCACAGCACTATGGCAGCGGTCGCAGATCAGGAACGGTACTGAGTGCTGGTTGCTGCTCGGGTGGTGGCAGGCGACGAACGAGTTGACCGATGACAGCTTGTGCACGAAGCCATTGGCCATCAGAAAGTCCAGCGCGCGGTAGACCGTGGGCGGGGCATCAGCGCCCACACCCTTGCCTTCGCGCACCCATTCCAACAGCTCGTAGGCCTTGACCGGCTTGCCGGCCTCAGCGATCAGCCGCAGCACGTTGGCGCGGATCGGGGTCAACCGCAATCCGCGCTCGCGGCACACCCGTTCGACCACCGCGACAAAGCCGGCCGCGTCTTCGACGTGGTGGTGCGGGGCGGTACAGGAGTGTGCTTCGGTCATGTCTACCTCAGGGTCAGGCCGTTGGGATCTTGATGAGTGCTGCGTCGATGCGTTTCAAGGCCTCTTCACGTCCCGCCAGATACACGGTGTGGGAAATGTCAGGACTCACCTGGGTGCCGGTGATGGCCACGCGCAGCGGCTGAGCGACCTTGCCCATGCCGATTTCCAGCTGTGCGGCCACGTCATGCAACGCGATCGACACACCTTCGGCGGTCCATTCAGCATTGGCCAGCAGCTCGCGGGCCTTGGCCAGCGGCAGGTCGGCACCAGGCTTGAAGTGCTTGGCAACCGCAGCGTCGTCGTATTCGTTCAGCGGGGTGTACCAGACCACCGCCTTCTCGGCCATTTCCTTCAGGGTCTGCACGCGCTCGCGCAGGGCGATGACCACGTCAACCGGGGCTGGGCCCTTGCTGACGTCCAGACCCAGCTTCTCGAGCTGGTAAACCAGCTGCGGGGCAATGGATTCCGGGGTCTCGGTCTTCAGGAAATGCTGGTTGACCCAGCCCAACTTGGCCATGTCCAGGCGCGCGGCCTTGGAATTGCAGTTGGTGACGTCGAACAGCTCGATCAGCTCCTGACGGGTGAAGATCTCCTGGTCACCGTGCGACCAGCCCAGACGGGCCAGGTAGCTCAGCAGTGCCTCGGGCAGGTAGCCGGCGTCCTTGTACTGCATCACATCAGCCGCGCCGGTACGCTTGGACAGCTTGGCGCCCTGTTCGTCCAGGATCATCGGCATATGGCCGAACTTCGGCACCGGTGCGCCGATGGCCTCGTACAGATTGATCTGGCGCGGGGTGTTGTTGATGTGGTCATCACCGCGGATGACCTCGTTGATGTTCATGTCCCAATCGTCGACCACCACCGCGAAGTTGTAGGTCGGGTAGCCGTCCGGGCGGAAGATGACCATGTCATCCAGCTCGCTGTTGGCGATCTCGATATTGCCCTTGATCAGGTCATCGAACAGCACCGTGCCTTCAAGCGGGTTCTTGAAGCGGATGACCCGGTTCGGGTCGTCCTTGTACGGCAGGTTCAGCTCACGGGCAGCGCCGTTGTAGCGCGGCTTTTCCTGCTTGGCCATGGCGGCTTCGCGCATGGCGTCGAGCTCTTCCTTGGTCTCATAAGCGTAGTAGGCCTTGCCCGAGGCAATCAGCTGCTCGGCCACTTCCTGGTAACGGGCAACGCGCGCGGTCTGGTAGATCGGGCCTTCGTCATAGCCCAGGCCCAGCCAGTCCATCGCCTCGAGGATGGCATCGATGGCGGCCTGGGTGGAGCGCTCGCGGTCGGTATCTTCAATGCGCAGCACGAACTCACCGCCACGGTGACGCGCCTCCAGCCAGCAATACAGCGCGGTGCGGGCGCCACCAATATGCAGGTAGCCGGTGGGACTGGGGGCAAAGCGGGTACGGACGGTCATGACGGGCGCAGAAGTTGGAATCGGGGCATTTTACCTCTTCGCCCCTCCCGGTGCTTTGAACCGGCTTCAGCCCTTCACCCGCCAAAGCAGCACCCCTGCTTTAGCCCCTCTCCCGCTCGCGGGAGAGGGGTTGGGGTGAGGGCAGCTTTGGCTTTGGCCGTTGCCGTTGCCGTTGCCGTTGCTCCAGCCTTTGACCTACCGGGCCCCTTCCGCAGCGACGGAGCTGGCAGACAAGACCCCGCAGGGGCGGCGCACACGGATGTGCGTCGTTTTTCGACGAGACAGGGATGTCTCGTCGAAAAATCCGGCCAGCGGAGTGGACCCGCGCCGCGCAGCGGCGTGGGCGCGGAGGCAGGGTGTGTTTCTCTTGGTTACCTTCTCTTTGCACAAGCAAAGAGAAGTAACTCGCTCCCCGCAGGGGAGCGAAAGCTCTTGCTCTTGGTATTGCTGTTGCTTAGAGCAACAACCGAAGCCAACGCCAAAGCTCCCCCATCCGCCCTTCGGGCACCTTCCCCCGCAGGCGGGAGAAGGGATGCACCAAGCATTTGTCTGTTCTGCCCAAGAGCAGAAGGGCCGCTATGCGGCCCTTCCAAAATCAGCAATGCGAGCCAACCGCCAGACTCACTTCTCCAACAACGGCTTGCGCGGGAAGCGCTCCTCGCGCATCGCAGCGTTATAGACGAACGACGCAACAATCGCCGCCGCCTGCTTCAGATCCTCCGCCTCGGCGTGATCCCAGGTATCCAGATGGCTGTGATGCACATTGCTGAAGTAATCCAGACGATCCTGGATGAACTGGAAGCCCGGCAGACCCACCCGGTCATAACTGATGTGATCCGTGCTACCGGTATTGCGCGTAGCCACCGTGGTCGCACCCACATCATTGAACGGCTTCAACCACGCCTCGAAGATCGGCATCGCCGCCATGTTCTCCTGCGCATAGATGCCACGGAACCGACCCGAACCATTGTCCATGTTGAAGTAGACCTGGAACTTCTCGTAGTCACGCAGCTTCTGCAACGGACCCGTCGGCTCGCGCAACGACGCCGGCAGCGCCTTCTGCGTCGCATCGGTCGGCTCCGGATAACGTGCGAAATGCTGCGCAACATACGCCTGCGAACCAATCAGGCCCTGCTCCTCACCACTCCACAGACCCACCCGGATCGTACGCTTGGGCTTGGCACCCACCGCCTTGAGGATGCGCATCGCCTCCATCATCACCGCCACGCCCGCAGCGTTGTCAGCCGCGCCGGTACCGGTGTGCCAGGAATCCATGTGCGCACCCAGCATCACGATCTCGTCGGCCTTGCTGCTGCCACGGATCTCGGCCAGCGTGTTGTGACCAGGCTGATTGGTCTCGTCGGTGAAGCGCGCATCCACGTTGACCCGCAGCGTCACCGTCTGCTTGTCCTTGAGCGCCCGCACCAACGGATTGAAATGCTCGGCAATCATCGCCAGCTCCGGGATGCCCACCGACTCGCCGGCCTTGCGCGAACCACCACCGGCCACGCGGATGATGCCGTTGTCCCAGCCACTGATGCTGATCGACGCCAACGCACCTTCTTCGATGAAGAACGCATTGACCGCCTTGGTCAGCTCCTGGCGCTCATTGAATTCCTTCAGGCGTTTTGCGCGATCCTCTTCGGCCGCCTTGGGAATGGTGAAGGCCTGCAGGCCTTCCAACGAGGTCGCGTCATGCCGATGCGAATCGGATTCGGTGCCACGCTTGTATTCGCGCGCATCACCCAGCAGCAGGATCTTTCCGCGCAGCTTGCCCTTGTACTTCTCAAGGTCGGCCAACTTCTTGATATCGACCTGGATCAGCTCACCTTCCACCGCACCGTTGGTGCCCGGTGTCCACGCCTTGGGCAGGGCATGCAGCGGCTGTACCCGCTGACCCAGCATCTCGACGCTGGCCGAAGTGAATTCCCAACCACGACCGAAGTCCTCGAAGGCCTCGTCGTGCACATTGACCAGGCCCCACTCGTTGAACTTGCCACGGCTCCAGGCATTGGCCTGGGTCATGGCCGGCGAATTGCTCAGGCGCGGACCGATGGTTTCGGTCAGATGGCTGAAGGTATCCATCACCTGCGAACGGTGGAACGCCTCCTGGCGGATCTTGCTGACCATGTCCAGATCCACCTGTTCGGCCGCCTGCGCCGTAGCGCTCACCGCCAAGCCCATGCACAACGCCAACAAACCCCGCTTGATCATGCTTTCCCCGGCCTTAGGCCCAATGACGACAAACCACCGAGTCTAGCCAGTGAACAGCAGCTGCCGAGTCGGCCAATGGTCATGGTTTGGCTATAGCGGCGCGATTCAGTCCAAGCAGGCTGCAGCTGACTTTGCCGATCACGGCCATTGCTCTTGCTGCCGTTGCCGTTGCCGTTGCCGTTGCCGTTGCTGTTGCTGTTGCTGTTGCTGTTGCTGTTGCCGTTGCTGTTGCTCGAGCGTTTGACTTACCGGGCCCCTTCCGCAGCGACGGAGCTGGCAGACCAGACCCCGCACGGGGCGGCGCACATGGATGTGCGTCGTTTTTCGACGAGACAGGGGTGTGTGGTCGAAAAATGCTGGCCGCGTTGTGGCCCCGCGGCGCGCCGCGGCGGGGGGGCGGGGGCAGGGTGTGCGTTCTTTTGGTTTCCTT
>NZ_JBRRCU010000054.1:0-31489 GCF_056759195.1 Stenotrophomonas sp. STEN083
GGTCGTACTTGAGATGTCGGTGTGGGGGGGCCGCCCGCGCCGCGCCGTCTCGAGCCTCCTCTGGCCGCGGCCGGGGGGGCGCTGGCGCCCCGGCCCCGCCGGCGCCGCCCCGCCCCGCTCCTACAAAACATCTTCAGGCAAGCCCCAGCCGAGCATGGCTCTACCCTCAGAACGTGGCCCGGCGCTGCCGACGGCATTATCATTTGCGGCATCGCGGCCTGTGCCGCTGGCAGTCACCGCAAGGATTTACCGCAATGATGGAAGAACTCCTGATCGTCACCACCGGTGGCACGATCGACAAGATCTACTTCGATGACAAGTCCGACTACCAGATCGGTGATCCGCAGATCGGCATGATCCTGCGCGAACTGGGCGTGACCTTCCGTTTCAACGTGATTCCGATCCTGCGCAAGGACTCGCTGCATATCAGCGACGACGACCGCGAGCTGATCCGCGCCACCATCGCCGCGCAGCCAACCCGCCATGTGCTGGTCACCCACGGCACCGACTCGATGGTCGCTACCGGCAAGGTGCTGGCCACCATCCCCGGCAAGACCATCGTGATGACCGGCGCACTCAGCCCGGCCCGCTTCCGCGGCTCCGATGCCGAGTTCAACATCGGTTGCGCCATCGGTGCGGTGCAGTCGCTGCCCGAAGGCGTCTACATCGCCATGAACGGCCGCATCTGGAACCCGGAGAAGGTCCGCAAGAACGTCGACGCCAACCGCTTCGAATCGCTGTAAGTGGCAAAAAGCACCCGCGCCACCGCCGCATTGGACAAGGCAGGCATCGCCCATGGCGTGCATGCCTATGACTACTCGGCCGATGTCGACAGCAAGGGGCTGGCGGCAGCGCAGGCGCTGGGTATTGCCCCGCAGCGCATGTTCAAGACGCTGATGGCGTGGGTGGACAAGCAGCCGCTGATCGCGGTGATTCCCTCCGAGCAGCGCCTGTCACTGAAGAAGCTTGCCGCCCATTGCGGCGGCAAGCACGCACAGATGATGGAAATACCCGAGGCCGAGAAGCGCAGCGGCTACAAGGTCGGTGGCATCAGTCCGTTCGCACAGCAGCGCCCGGCCAGGGTGGTGTTCGCAACCAGTGCCGCGCACCACGAGACGCTGTACATCAACGCTGGCCAACGTGGCCTGTTGCTGGATATCGCCCCCGCCGACGCCTTGCAGGTTCTGCAGGCCAGCTGCGCCGATATCTGCGAGGACTGAGTTGTGCTCAACGGCATGAGTCCGGCTACGACGCCAGACTCATGCACAGTGACAAGCAGGGCCTTGAGCTAGAACGTGATCGACCAGCCGTTGAGACGCCCGGTATCGCCACTGGCCTTGTCGTTGACACGCAGCTTCCAGGTGCCATTCAAGGCCTCATTGGAAAGATCGACCTCGAAGGTCTGCTTGATGTCATCGGCACTGCCTCCTTCGTAGTTGCTCAGCAGATAAGCACGCCCACCAGGTGCTAGCAGTTCCACTTTCAAGTCGCCGCGCCAGCTATGGCTGATATCCACCGTTACCGGGCTGGCTGCCGGCGCATTCGCGCTACGTCCGGATACGCTGATGGCGCTCTCCACCGTTTGGTTGTCGAGGATATCCACCCCGTCATTGCTGCTGTAGGTCTGCGCCGGAACCAGACCCCAGCTTGCCTTCAAACGCAGGCCGGAGTACGTCGCGTAGCCGGTCAGCATGACGTGGTAAGTGCCTGCTGCAGGCGCAGGAATGCTGCAGCTTTCGCCATTGCCAGCTCGGAACGGACGGCAGTCGTAGCTGAAAGCGGTGGGGCGGCTGGCAGCGCGCACGTACAGGTCGGCATCGCCGTTGCCGCCCGCAATGCTGATCAGCAGATTCGACGCACCTGCAGGCACCTGCACGCTGAAATAGCGATTGCTGCCCTTGCTGCCTGCCAAGCCAGTCAGTGCCACACCGTTATCCAGCTCGGTCGCCGGGTCAGGCTCCGGCTCCGGTGGCAGCGGGCCGCCCAACGCCACTGCCACGGCCGCCTGTGCATTGACGATACCGGCACCGATCTCACGGTCAGGCGTGGCAGAAAACGGTGTTGCCGTTGCCTTGATCAAGGCTTCAACCTGCGCAGGTGTGCGCACCGGATCGGATACCTGCTGCACCAGCGCCACCACGCCCGCCACGTGTGGCGTCGCCATCGAAGTCCCACCATAGGAGGAGTAGCTCTCGCCTGCCGGGCCCTTGCTGCCGCTATTGAGGGTGGAAAGGATGCCGCTGCCCGGTGCAGCCACATCCACCAAGGGGCCGTAGTTCGACTGCTGGCTGCTGCTCCAGATTGAACGCTTGCCAGCGCTGTCACTGGCACCAACGGCGATGACGTTGTTGCAGTTGGCAGGCGAGGCATTGGCCACATTGACGTTGCTGTTGCCCGCAGCGATGACCAGGGTTGCGCCCTTGCCTACCGCGCTGTTGATCGCGCTCTGCATGGTGCTGCCGCAGGCGCCTGCGCCGCCCAGACTCAGGTTGATGACCTCGGCCGGATGGGCATTGGCCGGCACGCCGCTTACCTCGCCGCCGGCCGCCCAGACAATCGCATCGGCGATATCCGAGGTATAACCGCCACAACGACCCAGCACGCGTACCGGTACGACCCTGGCGCCAGCTGCAACGCCGACCACACCCTTGCTGTTGTTGGTCACTGCCGCGATGGTGCCAGCCACATGGGTGCCATGCCAACTGGAGTTCTGCGCGCCGTGGCTGCCACCACATTGATTCGCCGCCACCCAGTCACCAGGGTCGCTGGCATCGCCATCGCGGCCATCGCCATCATTGGCCACCTCAAGATCACCAATGAAGTCATAGCCAGGCAGAACATTGCCATTCAGATCGCTGTGGCTGGCAATGCCGGTATCCAGCACCGCCACCACCACGCCCGCCCCACTCGCGTCTTCCCAAGCCTCGACGGCCTTGATGCCATAGCTCCCGGACAGCCCCCATTGCTCACCAAAACGCGGGTCGTTGGGCGCGGCATCGATGGTATGCCGCCTATCAATCTCGACGTACTCGATATTGCTATCTGCCGCCAGACGGTGCATCAACGCTTCGGCCTCGATGCGATCCAGCGGGGTGTCCACGCGCAATACATCCGCACCTACGGCAAGTCGTCGCAGGTGCTGCAGATTGCTGGTTTTACCGGCGCGTACCGGCAGCGCACGTGAAGCGGCGGCCAGCGAATTCCTGAGTGCGATCTCGCCCTGCACTTGTGCGCTGTCCTGGCGGAATTTGACGATGAAACGTTGATGCGTGGGTGCGGAGTCCAGACCTGCAAGTTGTACTTCACCGGCCAAGGCCGGCATGCACAACAGCAGCGGAAACAGCGAAGCAGTGCCAACTGCCACGAACCCACGGCAAAGCCTACGGCGTGATCTGGATGACATTGTTGAACCCTTCTGCATGGAAGTTGCCGCTTGCGCGGCGCCGGCACTGCCCGGTGCTATCGGTGCGGACAGCAACCTTCACCTGGACAGAACGCTCCGGACCGGCCCCCGTCACCAATCCGCCTGCAGACAGTAGGCAGGTGGATTCGGCGCTCCCATCGGCGTTCTACTGAAACCGTTGTCCCGGTCGCCGTCGGAACTTCCCAACGCACTGGTCAGAAAAGCGTCTATCGCGCGTTTCAATGCGCCTTGACGATCACCAACACCAACAACTCCCACCCGCCACATTCCTCGCACCAAGCAACTGGCTCAATGCCGAAGCGCGTCTTGCACGCCCTTGTTTCCTGCCGGCAATACATCGGCAAATCCATTCCGATCAGCACGCTGCTTCAACAAGAAACGCGGGAACACCGTGCAGTGATCACTCGACTCGTAGCCCGGGTAAGCGCAGCGCACCCGCGACCACGACTCAGGCGGACTTTCAGGCCCCCCTTCAACAGCCCCGGTGCGCTGCGCTTACCCGGGCTACAGGACTGTTGCCAACGAAGCATCGTGCCAATCGGGAAAGGCGATGGAAACGTAGGCTCTGAGGTCCATCAATCAACAAACAAAGGCCCCGGCGAATCCGCCGGGGCCAGATCACATCGCAGCAGAGCAACAGCGTCTTCAATCAGTCATCCGCTGCCGCTTGACGTTGCTCAACTCAGAACCTGATCGACCAACTGTTGATACGACCGGTATCACCGCTGGCCTTGTCGTTCACACGCAGCTTCCAGCTGCCGTTCAACGCCTCGCTGGACAGGTTGACGTTGAAGGTCTGCTTGATGTCATCCGCGCTGCCACCGGCATAGTTACTCAGCACATACACGCTGCCGTCCGGCGCGACCAGATCCACCTTCAAATCGCCCTTCCAGGTGTGGCTGATGTCCACCGTCACCGGCGTCGATGCCGGTGCATTGCCGCTGCGCCCGGAGACGGCGATGGCGCTTTCCACGGTGGCGTTGTCGCCAATGTTGACGGCAGTTGCGTTGCTATAGGTCTGCACACCGCCACTGCCGCCGCCAGTACTCCAACTGGCCTGCAGGCTGACGCCAGAGAACGCCGAATACGCGGACAGCATCACGTGGTAAGTGCCAGCAACCGGTGTTGCAAAGCTGCAGCTCTCGGCGTTGCCGGTCTTGTACGGACGGCAATCGTAGGTGGACGTGGTCGGCTGGCTGCCGGCACGCACGTACATGTCCGCATCACCGGTGCCGCCGGAGCTGGCGATGACCAGATTGCTCGCCCCTGCGGGAACCTGCACGGTGAAGAACTGCGTGCTGCTGGCAGCGCCCGACAAGCCGGTGATCGGCACGCCATTGTTCAGGACCGTGCCACCCGGGTTTGGATTACCGCCACCGTTGGCCGCATCCACCACTGCCTTGGCATTGAGGATGCCCGGGCCGATGCTCTGCGACGGCGTGGACGGGAACGCAGTGACGTTGGCCTTGATCAAAGCCTCGACCTGCGCAGGCGTCTTCGGTGTGGTTGAAACTGCTTGCAGCAATGCGACAACGCCAGCCACATGCGGCGTCGCCATCGAGGTGCCGTTGTAGGACGCATAGCTCTCCGCGCCCGGTGTGGTGGTACCACTGTTGAGCGTGGACAGGATGTTGGAGCCCGGTGCGGCGATGTCGATCAGTGCACCGTAGTTGGAGAAGCTCGAACGGGCGCCGGTGCTGGTCGTCGATGCCACTGCAATCACGTTGTTGCAGTTGGCCGGCGAAGCGTTGGAGACATTGGTGTTGTCGTTGCCGGCAGCAATCACCAGCGTGGTGCCGCGACTGACCGCGCCATTGATCGCCGCCTGGGTGGTGCTGCCGCAGGCGCCGGAGCCACCCAAGCTGAGATTGATCACCTCGGCCGGATTGGCATTGGCCGGTACACCAGACACGGTGCCACCGGAGGCCCAGACAATGGCATCGGCGATATCCGAGTCGTAGCCACCGCAGGTGCCAAGCACGCGCACCGGCACGATCTTAGCGCCATAGGCCACACCAGCAACGCCCTTGGCATTGTTGGTGACCGCAGCGATGGTGCCTGCCACATGCGTGCCATGCCAGCTGGAGCCCTGCGCGGCATGAATGCCACCGCACTGGTTGGCGCTTACCCAATCGCCCGGATCGCTGGGATCGTTGTCGCGGCCATTGCCATCGTTCGACACGGTGGTGTCGTTGATGAAGTCATAGCCCGGCAACAGATTGGCAGCGAGGTCGCTGTGGCTGGTGATGCCGGTATCCAGCACCGCTACCACCGAGCCGGCACCATTGGTTACATCCCAGGCCTGGTTGGCCTTGATGCCATAGGTGCCGGAATAACCCCACTGCTCGCCGTAGCGGGTGTCGTTCGGGGTCAGGCGGATGGTGTTGAGGCGATCGACTTCGACGTATTCGACGTTCGGATCAGCGGCCAGCTTGCGCATCAGGGTTTCAGCATCGGCGCGGTCCAGCTTGGCATCGGCGCGGACCACATCCGCACCCACTGCCAGACGCCGCATGTGCTGCACGCCGATGCCTTTGCCAGCACGCGCCGGCAGCGCGCGGGCGGCGGAGGCCAGGGTTTTCTGCAGGGCGGCATCGCCTGCGGCCTGACGGCTGTCCTGGCGGTATTTGACGATGAAGCGCTGATGCGTCGGCGCGGAATCCAGGCCGGCCAGATGCACATCGCCGGCCCAGGCCGGCGCACACAGAAGCAGGGACGACAACGAAGCAGTGCCAACAACTACCAACCCACGAACGAGCGTACGGCGCGATTTGGATGACATTGATGAGCCCTTCTACATTGAGAGGAAGCCGCTTGCGCGGCATCGGTCCTACCCGGGGCCCTGCCAGATGCGAAGAGGTTGCTGCCCGGGTAGAACTACCCGAACCAGTCCCCTGTTACCGATCCGTTGGCGGACAGTAAATGGCGGCTGAATCAATGACAAGAGGGTTACAACAGAAACTGTTGCTCCGTCACGTTTACGCAAGTGAGTGATTCGTAAAGATTATTTACTCATCCCTTGGTATTGCTGGCTTGTACGGGCAGGTGTCCGGACAAAGAAAAACCCGCTGCGAACAAGCCGCAGCGGGTTTCTTCACTTAACTGAGCAGGGACGCTCAGGCGTCCAGGCGCACCAACCAACCGTGACGGTCCGGCTGACGGCCGTACTGGATGTCGGTCAGTTCCTTGCGCAGCGACATGGTGACCTCGCCGGCCGGCGCGTTGATATCGCCTACCGAGAAGTCTTCGCCCTTGAGCTGGCCGATCGGGGTGATCACCGCAGCGGTACCGCAGGCAAACACCTCGGTGATTTCGCCCGAACTGACGCCCTGCTTCCACTCGTCGATGGTGACCTGGCGCTCTTCCACGTTCATGCCGCGGTCGCGGGCCAGCTGCAGCAGCGATTCGCGGGTGATGCCTTCCAGGATGCTGCCCGACAGCGCCGGGGTAACCAGCTTGTTTTCCTTGCCGTAGACCAGGAACACGTTCATACCGCCCAGTTCTTCCAGGTACTTGCCCTCGACCGGATCGAGGAACAGCACCTGCGAGCAGCCCTGTGCCTGCGCCTGCTGCTGCGGCAGCAGCGAAGCAGCGTAGTTGCCGCCGCACTTGGCCGCACCGGTGCCGCCCTTGGCAGCGCGCGCGTAATCGGTGGACAACCAGATCGCCACCGGCGCCACGCCCTTGGCGAAGTACGGGCCGGCCGGGCTGGCGATCACGTAGTAAGTGGCTTTGTGCGCACCGCGCACGCCGAGGAAGGCCTCGTCGCCGATCATGAAGGGACGGAAGTACAGGCTGGCTTCGTCGGCATCGGACACCCAGTCCTTGTCCAGCGCGACCAGCTGCTTGAGCGACTCGACAAAGATCTCAGCCGGCAGTTCCGGCAGCACCAGACGGCGCGCCGAGCGCTGCAGGCGGGCGGCATTGGCTTGCGGGCGGAAGGTCCACACCGAACCGTCAGCGTGACGGTAGGCCTTGATGCCTTCGAAGATTTCCTGGCCGTAATGCAGCACGGCAGCCGCCGGGTCCAGCGAAATCGGGCCATACGGCGTTACCGCCGCATTGTGCCAGCCAGTGTCCTTGTCCCAGCGTACGGCCACCATGTGGTCGGTGAAGTGCAGACCAAAGCCCGGCTTTTCCAGGATTTTGGCGCGCTCCTCGGCGCTACGCGGATGGTCCGAACGGGTGACATCGAAGCTCAACGAAGACTGGGACACCGGATAATTCCTTCCAGATTGCGGGATGGGACAGCCCCGCCGCCACAGCGGCAACGGGGGTGCAGCACAAACCGTCACCGGCAGCCGCCGGCACGGGCTTACAGCATGCCAGTTTCCAGGCGCGCCGCCTCGGACATCATGTGACGGCCCCACGGCGGGTCGAACACCAGATCGACGTCGGCTTGGGCCACCGTCGGGATCATCTCCAACTTGCTGCGCACGTCATCGACCAGTATCTCGCCCATGCCGCAGCCTGGCGCGGTCAAGGTCATCTTGACGTCGACCTCGCGCTGGCCGTCGTCCAGGTGCTTGATATCCACTTCGTAGATAAGCCCAAGATCGACGATATTGAACGGGATTTCGGGGTCGAAACAGGTACGAAGCTGCTCCCACACCAGTTTTTCGACATCTTCGTCTCCGGCGTCGTCGGGCAGCTCCAGCCCCGGCGGCGGCTCCTTGCCGATGGCGTCGCCGTCCTTGCCGGCGATACGGAAGAGATTGCCTTCGACAAACACCGTATAGCTGCCACCCAGTGCCTGGGTGATATAGCCATAACTGCCGGCCGGCAAGGTCACGCTATCGCCCTGCGGCACCATCACGGCCGGGCAATCACGCTCAAAATGGACAGGTTCACTGCTACGGGAATACATGTAGATGGATATGGGGACGCGGTGGCTACCCGCAATGGTCCCATTTTATCCGACTGGGCGTACTCGCCGCTGAAACGCTATGCTGCGGAATCTGTTCGGGAATGCCCATGTCGCCTGTTTCCACCTCGGCCAGCCGTAGCCGCCACTGGCTCTGGCCCATTTTGTTGCTGCTCGGAAGCATCACCCTCACCATCGCCTGGCTGCTGGTCGCTTTGAGCACCGGCACCCAGGCCGGCTGGATGGCGGTGCTGGCCGCACTGGAAGCGGCGTGGATGCTGCGCCTGGGCACATTCAGACCGGGCCCGGCGCGAGCTGCGGTAACAATCACCACCACCGTGCTGATCGCTTTGGCTGCCAACTGGCTCATTGCCGCGGCCTATGTCGGCGGCCCGATGGGCCTGACCCCATGGGAATCGGCCCTGCGTATGGGCCCACATTTTGCCTGGACACTGCTGTCACTGGCCAATGGCCTGGGGGAGTTGATCTGGCTGGCTATTGCCCTGCTGGTAGCGTGGCGCGCCGCCCGCTGAATCCCGGCTGGTCACAGCATCGGTGAGAGGCCAAACGGACATCTGAGACAAAATGTCAGTTTTTGCACATTGCCAAGGCCCTGATCCGCACATTCGTTGCAGTTAAAAATTCGTAATTTCGTGACTCCCTCGCACCACTTTGCGGAGAGTCATACGTGAGTATTCAGCCACTGAGCCAAGCTGTTCGCCTCGCACTGTTACCAATTTCGACTGCCGCCCTTGCTCTGGGAGCAACGGGCAGCGTCCTCGCACAGGACACCGCACCCAAGGAAGAAGCCACCAACCTTGACCGCATTCAGGTCACCGGCTCACGCATCAAGCGCGCCGACCTGGAAACCTCCAGCCCGGTCTTCACCATTGACCGACAGAGCATCGAAAGCTCCGGTGCTGCCACCGTTGGCGAGTTCCTGCAGCGCACCCCGGCCATCGCCGGCGCCGCCACCAACCCGCAGGTCAACAATGGCGGCGGCGCAGGTGCGGCCACGGTCGACCTGCGTGGCTTGGGCGTGAACCGCTCACTGGTGCTGGTCGACGGCAAGCGCTGGATCGGCACCATCTCCAACGCCAATGGTGCGGTGGACGTTAACTCCATCCCGATGGGCCTGATCGAGCGTGTCGAGGTCCTGAAGGACGGCGCTTCGGCGATCTACGGCTCGGATGCCATCGGCGGCGTGGTCAACTTCATCCTGCGCAAGGACTTTGAAGGCGTGGAAGCCAGTGCCTTCTACGGCATCTCCTCGCGCGGAGATGCGGACACGCAGCGTTTCGATGCCACCTTCGGCCTGGCCGGAGAGAAGGGCCGCATGATGCTTGGCGCAAGCTATGACAAGGAAGACTCGGTCAGCGCCGCTGACCGCAGCTATTCCAGCCAGCCCTACCAGTTGTATGCCGGTGAAAAGGGTATCGGCGGCACCAGCCGCATCCTGACCGGTCGTTATGTGGTACCGCGCGATGTCGCGATTGCCCGTGGCACCGCGCTGGATGCGAACTGTGCCCAACCCAGCGCTACCAACCCCAACCCCAGAGTCGTCCTGACCCGCATCGACGGGCGGGCGGGAACCTCTGGCTCTGACTTCCGCTGCTTCAATGGCAATACCGACACCTACAACTTCCAGTCCGACGGCAACCTCAACCTGACCCCGCAGGAACGCACCTCGCTGTTCATGAGCGGCAACTACCAGATCACCGACAACATCGAGGCCTTTGTACTGGGCTCATGGCTGCGTACCGAGTCCTCGTTCTTCATCGCGCCGCTACCCTTCGATGGCCGCGCCGACGTCGACGACGTGCCGATCAGCAAAGACAGCCTTTACAACCCCTTCGGCGTGGACATCACCGACGCACGCCTGCGTCTGCGTGATTTCATTCCCACCCGCACCACGCGTTTCGAAACCGAGACCTACCAGATCACCGGTGGTCTGCGCGGCGTGTTCGGTGACAGCACATGGAGCTGGGACGCTTCTTATGGCTACGGCCGTACCCCGCAGTCGTCGACCGTACGCGGCTACCTGATCGGCCAAGGCCTGACCGATGCACTGGGGCCGTCGATGATCGACCCCGCGACCGGCAATCCCATCTGCGTACGGACCGCTGGCAATGCAGCAACAGTCATCAACGACTGTATCCCGGTCAATTTCATGGGCCCGGCACCGGATCCGAATACCCCCACCGGGCAGGCCCAGCTGGCCGCGCTGGAACTGATCAACCCGACCATCCACAGCACCAGCGAGAACGACCTTAAGGTGTTCAACGCCAACGTCACCGGCGATCTGTTCACCCTCCCGGCCGGCGCGGTCTCGCTTGCCGTGGGCGCGGAGCGTCGCGTCGAGTCGGCCAGTAACAGCAACGACTTCCTGACCATAATTCCGCCGGGCAAAACAGTCTGCCGCATCACCCAGGAAGCCTGCACTGGTGGCGACCTGAGCGGCAAGTTCGACGTCAATGAAGTCTACGCCGAAGCCCTGATTCCGCTGTTGGCCGACGCGCCGTTTGCCGAGAAGCTCAACGTTTCGCTGGGTACCCGCTATTCGGACTACTCCAACTTCGGCGGCACCACCAACTCCAAGATCGGCGTGGAATGGAAGCCGTTCGCTGATCTGCTGGTCCGCGCCACCTATGCGGATGTGTTCCGCGCCCCGACCATCGGCGATCTGTATTCGCCCACAGTGCCCAGCGCCAATACCTATGCCGACCCCTGCAACGGCTACGAAGGTGGCAACCCGACGGCCTGCGCAGGCGTACCCACCGACGGCTCGTTCCAGCAAAGCGGAAACCAGGTCACATCGTTCCAGGTATCGGACCCGAACCTGCAGCCGGAACATGGTGACGTGCTGACCTACGGCTTCGTCTACAGCCCGAACTGGCTGGAAGGTTTCAGCGTCACCGCCGACTACTGGCGGGTGAAGTTGAACGACTTCATCGTCAACCTGCCGGAGAACATGCTGCTCAACCAGTGCTTCAATTTCGGCCGCTTCTGCGACACGTTCATCCGCGACGCCAACGGCGATGTTACGCAGATGACCAACCTGATCGGCAACTACGGCTCGATGAAGACCTCCGGCATGGACCTGGGCTTCCGCTACCAGTTGCCGGAAGGCGCATGGGGCAAACTGGTCTGGAACCTGGACACCACGTACCTGGCGCAATACGACGTGCAGCTGGTGGCAGGCGACCCGACCAGCAATGTCGGTGCCTTCCCTGGCATTCCGGAGAGCACCGGCCTTGCAGGCACCTTCGTCGACAACGCCTCTTCTGGGTTCGGCAACATGGCCCGCTGGCGCGCCCTCAACGACCTGACCTGGTCGCGCGGCAACCTCAGCGCCAGCTTGACCACGCGCTATGTGCACCATGTCTACGAAGCACCCGACGTAGCCGACGTCAAGGATCCCGGCTACGTCGCCAAGCGTCGGGTGCCATCGGTCACCCAGACCGATTTCCAGATCGGCTATCGCTTCGAGGACCTGAAGAACAGCTCCATCCAGATCGGCGTGCGCAATCTTACTGACCGCCAGCCGCCGTTGATTTATTCTGGCTTCAACGCCTCGACGGATATGCGGACCTACGATGCAATCGGCCGTTTCTACTGGATGCGCTGGACTGCCCGTTTCTGAGTCCGGATCAGCAACACCGGCATCCGCTGCGGCTCCTGCAGCAGCGGATGTTCCTGGCAGCGATCTCCGGCACTACATCCGCACCTACGAGCACAGCTTACCTGCTGAGATGTGCGCCAAGCTGATCGAGTCCTTCAACTCGCTTTCCCGTTTCCAGCAACGGAATGGCCGCGGCGTACGCCCTGGCCTCGATGACAGCGCCTGGACCGAATTGGACGTGAGCCGCCTATCCGACGCCGGTTTTCTCAGCTACTTCCGGCAGCTGATCAGCAACGCTTTGCGCCAGTACAACGCCGATGTCGGCCTGCCGATCGCGGTACCTGACAGCCCTCTGCTCAGCCCGCTGATCCTCAAACGCTACCGTGCCGGCAGCGAGGAAAAATTCCAGACCCACTTTGATTCAATCAATGAGGTCTGCGACCGCTACCTGGTTTTCCTGTGGTACCTCAATGATGTGGAGACCGGCGGGGAAACGTGGTTCCCGGGCCTGCACACCGGCGTCGCTCCGCGCGCTGGCAGACTGCTGATGTTCCCGCCGTACTGGCTGTATGCCCACCAAGGGCGGCCAGCCCCGGAGCAGGACAAGTACATCCTGTCCACCTACCTGAGATTCCCGCAGGCTCAGTCCAGCGCGTAGCCATAGCGGGTCACCCATGGCGCGAGCATTGCAAGAATTTCATCGCTGAAATGCGCGCGGTAGCTGCGCCATCTGCCCACCGCCCCTGCGTTGAGCGGTTGCACAACCTGTGAATAGCTGGGCGTGTTGATCCGCCGGCTTCGCGACGCCGCAAGATTGTCGAAAGAGAACTGCTGTTGCTCCACCGACAAGGAAAGGAAATCCATCAACCCGGCCAGCTCTTCACCGACATCGCCAACCAGGTCTTCGTAGCGCAGGGTATGAACGCGGGCAGGCGAGTAAGCACGCTGCTCATGCCACCACTCCATTATCGCGACATAAGTCCGCGCGGTGGATTCCAGACTGGCGAACGCCTTGGCCCCGCCGTTGCTGCCAAACGCCTGCATGTAACAGCTCAACACGCAGTCGCATGGGTGACGCAACAACAGTATCCAGTCCGCCTTCGGAAACAGGCGCGCCACATAGGGCAAGCGCGTCATGGTCAGGGGATACTTGTCCACCAGTCGTCCCTGGGGCTGTAGATGACGTTGCACCTCGTTCCAGTAACGCCGCCTCGACGCTTCGATCGAAGATGGCGCAAGCTCGCACAGCCCCTTGTCCAGATCATTACCTGGCCAGCCATCCGCAGCGCGCAACTGCTCGATTGCCACTTCCAATGCAGGACGCTCATCCAGCACATCCAGCTGCGAATGCACATCCAGCATGCGCTCCAACAAAGTTGTTCCCGAACGCGGGAAGCCGACAAGGAAGGCGGGATCTTCCGGCAGTCCATCAATGCGTCCCTGCTGCCAGGTTGGCGGCGCTGCCCGCCGCAGCCGCTGCTGCAGCCAGTCCAGCACGCCTGGCAGGTGATGCCCGGACGAACGCTGCTGGAACGCAGCTTCCGCCGCTGTGTGTGCTGCCGACAACGCCTTCATCGCCAAGTCAACCTGCCCAAGCCGGTCGTGGTTGCGGGCCAGCTCAAACCCCAGCTGAGCCCGCATCGCGGGCTCAAGCTTGCGTTGCAGTCCGGTGACAAGGCAGGTGATTGCAGCGTCCGATTGCTGTTGTCTGCGCAGGATGCGGGCGGCAGCGAGCGCATGCATTCCCGTGACCGCAGTTGTGCTGGTGACAGCGATGCCCTTCAGTACATTGTCGGCTTCGTCGACACGATTCAGGCGCTCCAGCAGCAGCGAGAACTGCACGCGCGACTCCGTTGCTTCTGGCGCCTCACGCAGGATCTGTCGGTAAACATCCTGTGCAGCAAAGTCGTCGCCTGCCTGCGCCAGCAGCCATGCAAACGCCTGCCGTTGGCCCATATCCAACGACGTCGCATCCATTCCGTGCAGGCACCGAGCAAGCGATTCAAACCGCTCCATCTCAGCGAGGCTCTGCGCATAGGCCAAACGCACATCGGCAGCCTCGGGCTCAATGGCCAATGCTGCATGTAAAACCCGGTTGGCCTCGGCGAACTTCCCCAACCCCAGCAACGACAGACCGAAACCCAGCAGCCACGCCACGTCACCAGCCCCCATGGCATGTGCATGGGTGAACGCTGCTTCGGCAGCGGCGTGGTCGCCAGCCTCAAGACAGACGTTGCCCAGATTCATCCAGGCACCTGCGGACGCAGGCTGCAGTTCGGCAGCACGCATGAACAACATCTGCGCCTCCGGGAGCTGTCCCTGCGCGGCCAAGGCCATCGCCAGCACTTCCATGCCCGGCGCGAAATCAGGGGTTTGGGCGAGCAGCCGGCGCATCCTCGTTTCAGCCAGATGCTGCTGCCCCTGCGCAAGATCTTCCAGCGCCAGTACCAACTCGTCCTGCATCGAACCTCCTATGGTTACATCTGAACCAAATAGAGCCGCCGCGAAATCTTATTTTTTGGCAATCCAACTGCGAACCTCCGCAGGTCGTTCGCCCCAGGCGCCCAGCAGCATGGAACTGTTCGGAGACTTGAAAACACTCTCTTCTCTCTGCACAAGTCAGACCTTACTGAGCCCCAAATCAGCGGGCAAGCTGGTCGGCTCCGAACCTACCCGGCAATCGCCGGGTTTTTTTTAATCGCCGGTTTTTTTACCGGAGGACGACCCATGCCATCAATTCTGAAATATCGGTTCTCGTTGCCAGAACCGGGCCGCCTATGCGATGTTTTCGGCGCAATCCAAGGTTGCAGCGGGCCAAATTTGGCTCTCCTACCCGGTAAGTATTTCGGCCTACTCGGAAAACGAAAGCGACGTGAGAATCAAACATCACCGCCTTCATGGCCCCCAGGTTCTGGACCTGTCCGGGCAGCCCGGGGGTAGCGTGCACGCCGTCATCTGCCATGGCCGCGGCAGCCGTTTGTTGGTCCCTGCAGGTTGGATCAGTCTCACCTTGGTCCTGACCGGGCTGCTGGAAATCAACAACAGCGATGCGCCCTGGCAGCTCGCCGCCCATCACATCCAGTTGTGGCTGGAAGGCGACCTTCGCCATACCAGTCGCAGCTACGCCTGGTGGATATGCATAGCAGCCCCCGCAGCGCTCTGGGAGAGCCTGCCAAGCGCGCCAACGATTGCGTGCCACCTTATTCCCCGCGAGATCCGCTGTGACCGCGAACTGGGCCGCGCCGTCCTTCATATGGCACGTCCACGTTTCTTCAACAACAGCCGCGATACCACCGCAGTCATCGACGGAATGACAGTAGCGCGCGACATCTTGCTGGAACGGCAGCACTCATTGCAGGATCAACTGAGCCGCTGCAGCGGACGCACTGCATTGCGGCGGCACCAGACAATGCTGCGCTTGTTGCGGGTGCAACACCTCATACGCTGCAACATGGATGCCCGCTTGGACCTCCACCGCCTAGCCGAAATTGCGAACTACTCCCCTCCGCACCTGATCCGGGTCTACCGGGAGGTGTTCAACGAAACACCATTTGAGTACGCCACGCGTATCCGCCTAAGGCGCGCCTGGGACCTTGTATGCAACACCAATCTCTCCATTTGTGACATCTCCGACGCCTTGGGTTTTGAAACCGAGAGCGCGTTCTGCCGGTCTTTCAAACAGACTTTCTGCTGTACTGCCAGCCAAGCCCGTCGGCACAACAGCGAGCTCTCGAAAGTCACGGACAACCAGCAACAGCCAAGGCTCAACCTGCGCGCGGGTTGACGTCACAGACAGATTCGTCATCGTGGCGAATCCTTACTGTTTGGGCTTCTGCAGTCGAATCCACGAACCTGATCCGTTCACTGACCAACGATCGCTGCCGGCAACGCCTGCTTGAATCTTCCCAGATTGCGCCGCGTATCACCCTGGCTACGACAGCCGCGGAGCACAGCGCCCGCGGCCGCAGGCGGGTGCGAGCACGTCTACCTACGCGCGCCAATTCAGCAATTTCAGCCCCGGCTGGTCTTCTTTTCCGCTCGCGCAGGTGAGGTGATCGGCATCCCCCTACGTCTGAACTGAGTAGAGCTTCACAAAAGCTCACATGACGGCCGGTACGAACTCGGTGAATGTGCACTTGGTTTCGCTCCACGCGCCCGTCGTCCGTTCACGCAGACACTTGGGGGGAAGCTGTGATGGGTATCAAACATCATCTGATTCAGGGTTCACAACCACTCGATCTATCCATGCAGCGTCCGGACTGCATCCACGCCATCAGCGCCCGTGGCAAAGGTGGGCGACTGATCATTCCTGCAGGCTGGATCAGCGTCACCTTGGTGCTGGCTGGCTCATTGGAGCTGGGCAATGGTGATTTACCCTGGCAGCTCGAAGCGCGGCAACTGCAGCTATGGGTCGACGGCAGCCTGCGCCATATCAGCCGTGAGCAAGCTTGGTGGCTCTGCATCGCCGCACCTGCAGCACTCTGGCAGAAGCCGCCAAAATCCACTGCATCCATCTTCAACTGCCTGATCCCCCGCGAAACAACCTGCGACAACGAGCTCGCGCGGGCGGTGGTGCACCTGTGCCGACCACGCTGGTTCAAATACAACCCCGCCGTCAATGACGCTGCCTACAAACTGGGGTTGCTGCGTGACGCGTTGATCGAACGTCAGCAGCCGATGCAGAACCAGCTTGAACGTTGCAGTGGTCGCACCATATTGCGTCGCCACCAGACCCTGTTACGGCTGCTGCGCGTGCAACACCTGATCCGCTGCACCATCGAGACCCGCTTGGACTTGATCAGCCTGGCTGCGGTGGCGAACTACTCGCCCACACACCTGATCCGCATCTATCGCGAGGTCTTTGGTGAAACACCCAGCGAGTACGCTGCAAGGCTGCGTAACAAACGAGCGCTGGACATGGTGTGCAACACCGATCTATCGGTATGCGAGATCGCAGAGTCATTGGGGTTTGAAAGCGAAAGCGCGTTCTGCCGCGCATTCAAGCATGCCTTCGGCTGCACCACCACCGCCGCCAGGCGTGGTCAGCTGGTGCAGGCCAGCGCACTAGCCGCACCCAACCTGTCGCCTCCGCGCAACACCGTAGTCGCCGCTCCCATGCAGCAATGGGCGGTGGCCTCCTGACCACCACCCGTGGGCTTCAATGCCCGCCATCGAGCGCCTTGAGTTCACTGACCAGGGCGCTGGCCGCTTCAGCACCATCGCCATACAACATGCGGGTGTTGTCAGCGTAGAACAGGGCGTTTTCGATGCCGGCAAAACCGGTACCCTTGCCACGCTTGATGACGATGGTGTTCTTTGAATTGACCACATCCAGGATCGGCATGCCGTAGATCGGGCTGGTCGGGTCGGTTTTGGCGACCGGGTTTACCACGTCGTTGGCACCGATCACCAACGACACATCGGTGTTGGCGAATTCGGGGTTGATGTCGTCCATGTCGGCGATCAGGTCGTAGGGCACGCCTGCCTCGGCCAACAACACGTTCATGTGCCCGGGCATACGTCCAGCCACCGGATGGATCGCGAACTTCACCTTGACTCCGCGCTCGATCAAACGCTGCGCCAGCTCCCAGATCTTGTGCTGGGCCTGCGCTACCGCCATGCCGTAACCAGGCACGATCACCACACGCTCGGCGAAGGCCATCATCGCTGCGACATCGGCAGCTTCGATGGGCTTCTGCGTGCCGCTGATTTCCGCGCCCTGGCCGCCACCACCGAAGTTGGAGAACAGCACACCGCTGATCGGCCGATTCATCGCCTTGGCCATCAAACGGGTCAGCAGGATGCCGGCCGCGCCAACCATCATACCGGCGATGATCAAGGCCTCATTGCCCAGCACATAGCCTTCAAACGCCACTGCCAGGCCGGTGAAGGCGTTGTACAGCGAAATCACCACCGGCATGTCGGCGCCGCCAATCGGCAGTGTCATCAACACACCCAGCGCCAGCGCCACGGCGAAGAAGCTGATGATCGCCACCGGCTGCAGGCTCACCGCAGCCCATACGCCCAGCACCACCATCGCTACCGCGACCAGCAGATTGAAAACCTGCTGCCCGGGGAAGGTAACGCGCTTGTCCAAGCGCCCGTCGAGCTTGGCCCAGGCAATGACCGAACCGGACAGTGATACCGCGCCGATCGCCGAACCAATCACCGCCAGCGCCAGCACCGTGTTCGACGGCAGTCGCGCCGAAAGATCGGCGATGGCCTGCGCGCTCCAATGGCTGGTGTCACGGTTGGCCAACTCGGAGAAACGCAGCAACTCGACCGCACCGATGGCCGCTGCCGAACCACCGCCCATGCCGTTGTACAGCGCCACCATCTGCGGCATGTCGGTGATGGCGACCTTCTTGGCCGATACCCAGGCCAAGCCGGTGCCCAGCACCAAGGCCACCGCGATCAAGGCGATGTTGTGCAGACCTGGCAGGAAGAACGTGGCCGCGGTGGCGATCAACATACCCGCGCCGGCCCACTGAATACCGCTGCGTGCGGTCTTGGGCGAAGCCATGCGCTGCAGGCCCAACAGGAACAGCGTGGCAGCGACCAGATAACTCGTGTTGACCAGGATCGATATGCTCATGCACCGGCCTCCAGAGCCGTGTCGGTAGGGCGAGGAGACTGCTTGTCGAGGCGATGGTGTTCGCGCATTTCAATGGCGGTTTTCAGCAGTCCGATCATGCCCAGCCCGAACGCCACCAAACCTAATGCCAGCTGCGACAGCGCCGTTGTAGGTGCCAAGGCCGCGCCCAGCAAACCCAGCATGATCGGCAACAACGCCTGTGCGCTGATCAGCCACAGCATCAGGCCACCTTTGCGTGGGTCTTCCCAGACCTTTTTCGACATCTTGTTCTGGGTCTTGGCCGGGTCCTGCAGCGAGGACATGCCGACGCCCACACCCGCATACAACAGCGCACTGTTGTAAGCGTCGAGAATGCCATCCATGCCGTTGAACAGCGGCCGCGCCGCATAGGCAAACGCCACCAGCAAGGCCGGATACTGCAGGTAACTGAGCCACTGGAAAACCTGCCGTGCGCTTATCGAAGATCGGTCTGTACTACCGACGGATGAACTCACTTGTCCTTCCCTTCCGGCTTCTTCGAGCTCTTGAACATGTCCAGCATGCGCTCGGTCACCACATAGCCGCCGGCCGCATTGCCTGCGCCCAGCGCCACGGCGATGAAGCCGATCACTTTCTCCAGCGTGGTGTCGGCGTGGCCGAGCACCACCATCGCGCCGATCAGCACGATGCCGTGAATGAAGTTGGAACCGGACATCAACGGTGTGTGCAGGATCACCGGCACCCGCGAGATGATCACGTGGCCGGCAATCGCTGCCAGCATGAAGATGTACAACGCTACGAACCCGTCGCTCATTGCTTGGTCTCTCCGAGGCTGGAAGCGCCTGTCCGGCATCATAACCATCTGGCCGAAGCTGGCGCGACCGTTGCGTTGTCAACCGTTTGCGTCCCCGTGCGTTATCTCCCCCAGAGACCACGACTGAGACGCTACCCTGTGCTGGTGACCAGCCCGCCCCTGATGCCGCCTGCCGCTGTACCCGCCTCGCTGGACGCCTTCCTGGCCGGCATAGGCCCGCGCGCGTTCCGTTTCGCCGAGGCTGGCCTGCGCCAGCGCGATGATGCGCTGGACGCGGTACAGGACGCCATGGAGCGCATGCTGGGCTACCGCGAGCATCCGGCGGAGGAATGGACGCCGCTGTTCTGGAGCATCCTGCGCCGGCGCATCATCGACCTGCAGCGCCGCCGCAGCTTCCGTCTGAAGTTCTGGGCACCGCAGGAAGACCATGATCAGGACAGCGCCATCGACTGGGCAGATGAAGCCCCCGGCCCTGCACAGACACATGAACAACAGCGCGGCTACGCGCAGCTGGTGCAGGCGCTGCGGCAGCTGCCGGCCCGCCAGCGCGAAGCCTTCAGCCTGCGCGTGTTGCAGGAGTTGGATGTGGCCACCACGGCCAAGGCCATGGGCTGTTCGGAAGGCTCGGTAAAAACCCACCTGTCGCGCGCGCGCGACGCATTGCAGAAACAACTGGAGGCCACGCGGTGAACCGCCTGCCCACATCTCCCGAAACATTCGACCATCAGGCCCGCCAGCTGCAGCAGCAGGCTGATGCAGCGCTGTCCCCGGCTACCTTGGCGCGGTTGCGGCAGGTGCGTCAGCAGGTCAGTACGGCGAGCACGCCATCGGTGTGGCGTCGTCATCGTTGGTGGCTGGCTACCGCCTGTTCGGCGCTGCTGGCCGTACCGGTGGCGATGCAGTTCAATCACAGCACACAGCAACCTGCCGCCCCCCTGATGGCCAGCCAGAATGCCGATGTTGGCGACGATAACCTGCTGTTCGACGAAAGCCCGGAGCTGTACCTGTGGCTGGGCTCCGACAATCTGGCGATGGAATGACGATGATGAAGACCTTGTTGCCCTACTTGCTGCTACCCCTGTTGCTGCTCTGTGCCAGCGCCCCTGCTGCCGCCCAGCAGCAATTGCCCGAATGGGATCAACTGACCCCGGCCCAGCGCGAAACCTTGATAGCACCGTTGCGTGACCGCTGGAACGCCTCACCCGAGCGCCGCCAACGCAGCTATGAGCACGCCCGCAGCTGGCAACAGATGACTCCGGAACAGCGCGAACAGGCCCGTCGCGGCATGCACCGCTTCGAGAACATGTCACCGGACCAGCGTCGAGACGCGCAGGCACTGTTCGACAAGATGCGCGGCATGGACAAGGACCAGCGCCAGCAGCTGCGCGAACAGTGGAACAAGATGAGCCCGGAACAGCGCCGACAATGGGTGCAGGCCAACCCGCCAGCAGCGCGCTCCCCGCACTGATCCCGTCGGTAGTGCCGAGCCATGCTCGGCAGGGGCTTTCCCAGCGAAAAGCCGCCCTCACCCCAACCCCTCTCCCGTAAACGGGAGTGGGGCTGAAGCCAGAGCCGATCCAGCCCTGTAGTGCCGAGCCATGCTCGGCAGGGGCTTTCCCAGCGAAAAGCTGCCCTCACCCCAACCCCTCTCCCGCATACGGGAGAGGGGCTAAAGCCTGCGCCGCCGACCGGTAGTGCCGAGCCATGCTCGGCAGGGGCTTTCCCAGCGAAAAGCCGCCCTCACCCCAACCCCTCTCCCGTAAACGGGAGAGGGGCTGAAGCCAGAGCCGATCCAGCCCTGTAGTGCCGAGCCATGCTCGGCAGGGGCTGTCCAGGCAATATCAGCCCCCTTGTGGGAGCGGCATCAGCCGCGAAGCTGACATCAATGAAAATACGGACAAGCCTGCATCCCGATGGATGACCGGCTTCGCGGCTGACGCCGCTCCTACAAAATGGCTTCCGGGTAGAGCCACGGCCGAGCGTGGCTCGGCTCTCCCCATGCCTGCCGGTCAGACCGGCGGGATCTCGCCGCCGGCCGGGCGCTGCGGCCACACTGTCTTGGCCAGCAGCTCATCGTTCCAATCGAACGACAACTTGCCGTCCTTCAGGAACAAGGCCACGAAGTTGTAGACGTTGCGCGAAAACATCTCGCTTGCGTGCACCGCGCCCATGCTGGCGAGGTTGAGCGGACCGGCAACCGTCACCCCGCCCACCTCGATGGTCTGACCCGGCTGCGTAGCCTCGCAGTTACCACCGGTTTCAGCCGCCAGATCGACGATGACGCTGCCCGGGCGCATGCCCGCCACCATCGCCGCGGTGACGATCTTCGGAGCCGGTCGCCCCGGCACGGCAGCGGTGCAGACCACCACATCCACGCCTTTCAGATGTTCGGCCAGGCGGCGCTGCTGTTCCGCACGCTCTTCGTCGGTCAGCTGCCGGGCGTAACCGCCCTCACCTGCCGCGCTGACGCCCAGGTCCAGAAACTTTCCACCCAGCGACTCAATCTGCTCGCGGGTTTCCGGGCGTACATCAAAGCCTTCTACCGCAGCACCCAGCCGCTTGGCGGTGGCAACTGCCTGCAGGCCAGCAACACCTGCACCAACGATCAACACCTTGGATGGGCGAATGGTGCCGGCAGCGGTGGTCAGCATCGGGAAGAAGCGCGGTGCCAACTGTGCGGCGATCAAGGTCGCCTTGTAACCGGCCATGCCGGCCTGCGAGCTGAGTACGTCCATTGCCTGCGCGCGGGTGGTGCGCGGCAATCGCTCCAACGGAAAGGTTTGCAGCTGCCGTGCCTGCAGCGCTGCAGCGCGCGCAGGGTCGGCTTCAGGCTGCACGCCGCCCACCAACACCGCACCTTTCTTCAGGCGGGCAATGGTGGGCAAGGATGGCGCCTGCACGCACAACAACAGATCCGCGCCTTCCAGCGCGTCACCCAACTGTGCACCTGCATCCACATAGGCCTGATCGGGGAAGCCCGCGGCCGTACCCGCGCCGGCCTGCAGGTGTACCTGTGCGCCGGCTGAAACAAGCTTTTTCACAGTTTCCGGCGTGGCGGCAACGCGTCGCTCGCCTTCAGCGGTTTCCTTCAATACCAAGACATCTACGGCCATTCCAGTCCTCGATGCGCAGCGGGTCAACCGCTGGATCGTAGCAAAGCCGGTGCCCTGTGCGGCAGGCCCTTGGCCTGCCGCTTTGCAATCAGTGCGTTGCACCCTGCGGCTCAAGGCGGTCGATCACCCCTTGCATGGCGCTGTCGAAGGCGCCGTCATCCACGTGCGGACGCAGGCGTTCCAGTCGGACCATCACCGCCAGCTCCTCCGGCGAGGCCACACAGAAGCGGATGCCACGCCGGTTGACGAACAGCAGCCGTGAGGAGATCGGACTCACCCACGACAACTTGCCGGCCTGCATCTTGCCGTCCTTGTCGATGAAATCCAGCCAGGTGCCAATCTCCATCCTGCGGAAGCGCTCGGCATCGGTGTCGTCGAAGTCTTCGGCCTTGGTCGCACTGCCAAACTCGATGGCCGGTGTTTCCGGCGCGGGCGGCGTCGGCAGAGCAACCTGCGGCAGCTCCGGCAGCGCGCGCTCCAGTTCCGGACGCAGCTCAGCAATGGATTGCAAAGTGTCATGCAGCGCATCGATCGCCGTGGTGCCGCCATCGCCGTGCAGGCCGACACTGGCAAACACCTTGCGCAGGCCCGGCTGGCTGGATTGCAGCCACGGCTTGCCAACGATATGACGACGCGCCTCGACTACTTCTTCCAACACATCGTCGGCCAGCTTCAGTGCTTCGCTCACACCTTCACCTTCATCACCTTCGCGCAGCAGGGTAAGGGTGAGGTGGTGATTCCACGGCTGGCGCAGGAAGTCTTCGATGGCCTTCGGCAGGGCGACGCCGGCAACGCGCTTGTCCAGCTCGGCGGTGGCACGGTTGCGTGCTACTTCCAGTTTTTCCTGGCCGCGCTGGGTTTCAGCGGCGCGGCGCTCGGTGATTTCAATCCGGCGCCGATGCTGGGCCAGGAAGTCACGAAATTCTTCTTCCAGGGTCAGGAAGATCGCCAGGTTCTCGTTGAACTCGGCGGTCAGCCTTTCAATGATTTCTTCGACCTTGCCCATCAGCGCGCGTTCGGCCTGGCTTTCGCCGGCATTGCCTTCGCAGGCCTCGGCCAGCGAATTGAGCAGCTTGCGCGCCGGGTGGGTCTTCTGCACGAACATGCGCCGGTCGAGCATGGCGACCTTGACGAAGGGCACCACCAGCCGGCCGATCAGCTCGCGTGAGCGGCCTTCCAGATCACGTTCGTCCAGCATCACATCAAACAGCATGCCGACCAGATCGATCGCATCCTCGTCCTGCGGGTCCAGATGCGTCTGCTGTGGGTCCACACCCAGCCGCGTTGCCCCGGACAGCACTTCACTCTTGAGCCGCTGTGCCAGCGATTCGCCATCCTCGCCCACCGCCGCACGCAGGGTTGCGCTGGGCGTGGCCTGAAGCAGCGACAACACCGACATCATCTCGCGCTGGTTCAAGGAACGCTGATGGCCAGCGCCGGCCTGCCCCGCTTCCGTTGTAGACGCCGACGCACCCTCACGGGTCTGCCGGCTCTGCGCCAGCAACTCGTGCAGCGCCTCCAGCACCATGTTCTGTGGATTGCCATAAGCCTGCTCGGCTTCAAAGCCCGCCGCCGCCTGTGCGGCAGCCTGCCCGGCCATGCTGCCGCGGCGCTGACTCCAGCGCTCGGAAAAGCGCCGCGCCCACATCGGCGCGTGGCCAGGATCAAACCCGTCCTCGTCTTCCTGCGCAGCCTGCGCCAACTGTTCCGCCGAGGGCCGTTGCGCGCTGGGGCGACGCGGCGTGGCGATCTCCGGTGCCGCACCGGCCTGCGCCAGACGCTCGTCCACCGCCTCGTACAGCTTGCCGATACCGGCGGCAAACTCACGCTCGCACAGTTTGAACAGCACCAGCCGCACTTCGGCGGTCAGGTCGCAGGTATAGAACGCCTCGTGCACAGCAACGCCGATGTGCTCGGGACCAATAGGATTGGTGTCAGCATCCAGCGCCGGCACCCCGGCCACCCAGGCCAGACGGTGATCGATGCGCAGCAATACCTGCTTCCAGTCGCGCAGCAGCACGGTCGCAAAATTGCGCACGGCCAGGCGTGACTCAAGAATGTGCTCGGGCACCAGGCTCAGACCGCCATCACTCTGCCCCGCCAGCACGGTTTCGGCCGACTGCGGGGTACCCGCGTCCAGCGCGGCCCAGGCCTGCTGCAGGTGCGAGTCGAAGCGACGGGAGATTTCATCGCGGCGGCGGCGCAGCTCACGCATGCCATCAAGAAACGCCAGCTGCGACGGGCCCGCTGTCTCCGCACGATCGAACAAGGCGTCGTCAAACCCCGCCAGCACCTTGGCAAAAGCCTGTGAAAGCACAGGCAGGGCGGCCTCGCGGGCCACACCAAGCAGGTTCTGGTTACGACCGGGCTGACCGGCGGGATGCGGACTGGACATCATGCGCAAAGGCTCCACACCCATACAGGCGCTGATCTTCTTGTAAACGATTGAGGAAATGCAGACGCGGCCCCTGAATCCGCACGCGCATGGTAGGCGGAGAAGATGAACAGGGTAAGTGATGCAGTACGCATTTCCCACCTTATGATCGCTTCACCGCAATACCAGCAATGCTAAGCGTCTCGACGCATATTAGCGACCCAAGGTTTGTTCAGGGCAGATAACAGAGCGCACAAAACTGACCCCGGTCTGCGGCAAAGGGCCGGTACATCGGCGACGTCTATAATCAATAGCCGCCTCAGCCCCTGTGACCCATGTCCGACAACTGCTTCCTGCAAGCGCTGGATCAGCGCCACTCGGTGCCCTCCCTGCAACTGGGCGAGCCAGCACCGGACCACGCCACGCAGCTGCGCATGCTGCAATCGGCCGTGCGCGTGCCAGACCACGGCAAAATGGTGCCGTTCCGTTTCCTGCGCCTGCAGGGCGAGGCCCGTCATGCGCTGGGCGAGTTTCTGGCCAAACGCAGCCGCCAGCGCGATCCGCATGCGGCCGAAGCTGCGGTCGAGAAGGACCGCCAGCGTTTTTCCCACGCGCCGCTGATCATCACCGTGATCGCGCGCCTGCAGGACAACCCCAAGGTGCCTGCGCAGGAACAGCTGCTCACCGCCGGCTGCGTCTGCTTCGCGCTGCTGCAGGCCGCGCAGGGTGCTGGCTTCGGCGCGCAGTGGCTGACCGCGTGGATGAGCAGCGACCCGGAAGTCGCCCGCCATCTGGGCCTGGCCAGCAACGAGCAGATCGTCGGCTTCATCCATATCGGCACGCCGAAGATCGCCGTCCCTGACCGCGAGCGCCCCGATCCGGCGGCGCTGCTGCAGGACTGGCAGCCGTGAGCGTTGCCAACGCCCCACTGAAGCCGCTCTATCTGGTTGACGCCAGCCTGTATGTGTTCCGCGCCTGGCACTCGATCCCCAATGAGTTCCAGGATGCGCAGGGCTGGCCGGTAAACGCAGTTCACGGTTTTGCCCGCTTCCTGCTCGACCTGCTGGAGCGCGAGCGCCCGCAGCATATCGCCGTGGCTTTCGACGAAGCCCTGGACAGCTGTTTCCGCCACGCGCTCTACCCCGCCTACAAGGGCAACCGCGACCCGGCCCCGGATGAGCTGCGCCGCCAGTTCGCCCACTGCAAGGCGCTGTGCGCCGCGCTGGGCCTGGAAGTGCTGGCTGACCGCGAATACGAGGCCGACGACCTGATCGGCAGTGCCCTGCACGCCAGCCGTGGCCGCTTGCGCGGGGTCATCATCTCGGCCGACAAAGACTTGTCACAGCTGCTGCAGGAACACGACGAGCAGTGGGACTACGCCCGCAACCAGCGCTGGGGCGCGGACGGGGTGAAGGCGCGCCAAGGGGTGCATGCGCACCAGGTGGCCGACTATCTGGCCCTGTGCGGCGATGCGGTCGACAACATCCCAGGGGTGTCCGGCATTGGCGCCAAGTCCGCGGCAGTGCTGTTGGCCCATTTCGGCAGCATGGACAGCCTGCTTGAGCGCATCGACGAAGTACCGTTCCTGCGCCTGCGCGGCGCCGCCACCATGGCGGTGCGGCTGCGTGAGCAGCGCGAACAGGCGCTGTTGTTCCGCCAACTGACCACGGTTGCCTTGAACGCCCCGTTGCACAATGGCGCCGACGGTTTCGTGCGCGCCAATGGCGACGGCGACATGCTAGGCGGGCTCTGCGAGGCATTGCGCTTTGGCCCGATGACTCGGCGCCGGCTGATGACTGCAGCGGGCCTGCAATCCCCTTCCACTCCAGTCAACGAGTTCGCATGAGCCAGAACACCGCCGAACCCCGCGTCGTCTACGAAGGCAAATACCAGCGCATGCTGGTGCGCGGCAGCTGGGAATACAGCGAGCGTACCCATGCCGGCGGCCTGGCCGCGATCATCATCGCGGTCACCCCGGATGATGAGGTGCTGTTCGTCGAGCAGTTCCGCGTGCCGCTGCAGGCGCGCACCATCGAGATGCCGGCTGGACTGGTTGGCGATATCGATGCCGGTGAATCCATCGAGGTTTCGGCCGTGCGCGAGCTGGAAGAAGAAACCGGCTGGACCGCCGATCATGCCGAAGTGCTGATGATCGGCCCCACCTCCTCCGGTGCCAGCAGCGAGAAGATCGCCTTCGTGCGTGCCACCGGCCTGCGCAAGGTCGGCGACGGCGGCGGCGATGCCAGCGAAGACATCACCGTGCACAGCATCCCGCGCCAGCGCGCTGCAGCCTGGCTGGTGGAGAAGATGGGCGAAGGCTACGAACTGGATGCCAAGTTGTGGGCCGGCTTGTGGATGATCGAGCACCATCTGGATGGTCGCCCGCGTGGCTGATTCGGGCTTGCACAGCATTGCGCCGCTGCTCGGCGCCGATGATCCGGCGGTATTCACGGTTCACAACCCGCACGGTACTTCACCGTTCCTGCTGCTGGCCGACCATGCCGGCCAGCGCGTGCCGCAGGCGTTGCTGGATCTCGGCTTAGCGCAGGCAGAACTGGACCGCCATATCGGCTGGGATATCGGCATCGCCGGCACCACCCGCGCCCTGGCCGAACGTCTGGACGCCTGGGCCATCGAGCAGGCCTATTCGCGGCTGTTGATCGACTGCAACCGACCGCTGGTGTCGCCGACGCTGATTCCTGAAGTCAGCGATGGCACCGCTGTTCCCGGCAATCTCGGCCTTGATCCGCAGCAACGCCAACAGCGCATCGATGCGATCCACGCGCCCTACCATGCACGCATCGACGCCGAGCTGGACCGCCGGCGCGATGCAGGCGTGCCGACCCTGCTGGTGATGATGCACAGCTTCACCCCGGCCATGAATGGCACACAGCGTCCTTGGCATGTTGGCGTGCTCTATCACCAGGACACGCGTTTTGCGCATGCGCTGCTGCAGGCATTGCGTGAGGAAGGCGATCTGGTGGTGGGCGACAACCAACCGTATTCGGTCAACAGCAGCAGCGACTACGCAGTACCGGTACATGGCGAAGGCCGCAGGCTGGTGCATGTCGAACTGGAGATCCGCCAGGACCTGATTGCCGATGCAGCGGGCCAACAGGCCTGGGCAGAGCGATTGGAGCGGATTTTCCGCCGTTTGCAGTCAGCACTGCTCGCCATGCAGGAACCTTGCACTGCGTTGTAGGAGCGGCGTAAGCCGCGAAGCTGATGGTGTTTGTAACGCCCCTGCCGGGCATGGCTCGGCACTACAGGGTGCTGCTGTGTTTGTAGGAGCGGCGTAAGCCGCGAAGCTGGTGCAGTTTCCGTTACCAGCAATGCTTGCGCCATGCATCGCCGGCTTCGCAGCTTACGCCGCTCCTACAACAAGCGTCGGCGTTGGCAGGTCGGACCATGGAAAAGGTTTGTAGCCCCGCACCTGCAACGGCACGCCGAAGGCGTCGAAGGCCACGACAATCCCGGCGCAGCGCTTCCGGTCCAACTGTTCACCCAGGCATACCGGCAGATCGCGGCAAGCAGCTAAAGCCTCGCCAATCGATACCCCCAACAACCCAGCCACCTGCCGCGCTGCATCTTTCACGCATTGCACGGGACATTGCGCCAGCACCACATCGAAACTGGCGTAGATGCCAGGACCGACACCCATCGCCAGCGCCGCTGCCTGCTCCGCATCGGAAGCCTCGCCGAGGGCTTCATCGATATCCGGCACCTGCAGGAACGCGTCGTATTCGGCGTAGTAATCCAGTGCCGCTGCGTAGTCCTCCAGCGTCGATAGTGGACGCTGGCGCTTCTGCACGTCGAGCACATCGGCGAAAGTCGCCGGCTCCAGGAAACTCGAAAGACCCAAGACACGCGCCGCCGTCGGCAACTCATCATCGTCGAACGCCTCCGCTTCGCTGGCCGGAAGCCAGAACGAAGCACCGAGCGCACCGCCATCACTGGCGTGGACCCAGCCGTAGCGCGCCCACACCTCATCGTCGTCATTGCAGCTGGCGAAGCTGTCCAGGGTCTGGCGGAGATCCAACAGTTCGATCATGCGTCGCTTGGCAGGCAATCGGCGGAGCTGCAGTCTAGCTGTACCGGCCGCAGGCGCAATGCGACCACCACGCCGAGTGCGGCGAACAGCGCAGCACCATATTGCGCATGGACCAAGCCCTGCAGCGCCTGCGCGCTGTCAGCCGGTGCGGTTGCACGTGCCGCATTGGCCAGCATCACCAGCACAGCCAGGCCTAGGGCACCGCCGATCTGCTGCGCGGTCGCGGCCATGCCGGAAGCCACGCCTTGCTGCGCGGCAGGAACGCCCTGCCCGGCCACGATCCACATCGCCGTCCAGGTCATGCCCTGGCCCAGGCTGAGCAGCACGATGCCCGGCAGCAGCGGCCAATAACCAGCACCGTGCGGCAATGCAAAGGCCACGCCAGCAATTCCCAATGCTCCCGCCGCCAAGCCCCACGCCAGTACCTGCCGTGGCGAACGCACCGCCAACATGCGCTCGGCGATGCGGATGCCGAAGGTGCACACCAGCGTCGGCGGCAGGAACGCCATGCCTGCCTGCAACGGGCTCCAGCCGTAGCCATCCTGGTAGTACAGCGCAAGGAAGTAGTACTGCACGCCGTAGCTGCTCATGAACAACATGGTCAGCCACATCGCGGCACGCAGCCCCGGCACCCGCAGCAAGGCGAAGTGCATCAGCGGATCGGCACTGCGCTTTTCGACCAGCACGAACGCTGCCAGCAACAACAACGACAGCAGCAGGCAAGCCAACGTTATTGGCGCTGCCCAACCCCATTCCGGCCCCTGCACCAAGGTGGTGACCAGCAGGCTGCCGCCAACGGTCACGGTGAAGCAGCCGGCGAGATCGAAGGAACGGCCGCGCGCACGCGGCCCGTCCAACGGCAACCAATAGCCACCCAACACTGCACAGGCCCCGGCAAGCGGCACGATCACCAGCAGCACCGATGCCCAGCCGAACTGCTGGGTGAGCACGCCACCGAGCAGCGTCCCCAATGCAAGACCACCGGCGCTGGCCATGCTCCAGATTGCCAGCGCGCGATTACGCGGCGCGCCTTCGGCATACAGCGTATTGATCAAGGCCAGGGTGGCCGGGAACAACAAGGCAGCACCAATACCCTGGACCGCCCGTGCCGCCACCAACAGCCATGCGCTGCTGCTGAAGCCGCCCACCAGCGAGGCCAGCGCGAACAAGGCCATTCCCAACCGATAGAAGCGGCGCTTGCCGAGCAGGTCGGCTGCGCGGCCGCCCAGCAACAGACAGCCACCAAAGGCCACGGTATAGGCACTGACCACCCATTGCAGTTGCTGCGCATTGATCTGCAGCGCCCGGCCCATGTCATGCAGGGCGACGAAGATGATGGTCGCGTCGAGGGCGATGATCAGCTGTGCCGTGGCCAGCAGCGCGAGCGCCAGCCGGGGCGTGGAGAACTGTGGTGACGATGAAACATGCATTGCGCGGATCCAGAAACACGGAGGCGCCCAGTCTTATTGATGCGGTCGTGCAGATAAATCAGGATGTGCACATATCTGTAATGCGAATTTGCATCAATGGACACCATGGACCTCAACGCCGTACGCATGCTGGTGCAGGTTGCCGATGCCTGCAGTTTCACCATAGCTGCAGGGCAGCTCGGGCTCAGTCAGTCGGGCCTGTCACGGGCAATCAGCCGTCTTGAACAGTCGCTCGGCGTACGCCTGCTCCACCGCAATACCCGCAACGTCAGCCTGACTCCGGATGGGCGCCAGTTCGTAGAGCACTGCCAGCCGCTGCTGGCCGGACTGGAAGATGCGCAGCGACAGTTGGGTGACCGCCCATGCCTGCCATCGGGAGTATTGAAGCTGACCGCACCCTCGATGTTCGGGCGCAAGGTATTGGTGCCCTTGGCAGGAAAGCTGATCGCCGTGCACCCACAGCTGCAGTTCGAACTGGTGCTCAACGACCGCCTGGTCGATCTGGCCGAAGAAGGATTCGATGCCGCCCTGCGCACCGGCCCGATCAGCGATGTCCGGATGGTGGCGCGCCCGTTACGGCCTTTGCGTTGGGTAACGGTTGCCGCGCCGGATTACCTTACCCGCTATGGAGAGCCTGCAACGGTGGAAGCACTGCAGGAACACACCTGTCTTGCGGTGCGCAATCTGCGCAGTGGACGCTTGGTCGACTGGCAGTTCCGGGCGCTGGACGGGCAGATACACGACTTCACCCCGCCGACGCGGATGGTGTTCGACAGCGGCGACCCGCTGGTGGAAGCCGCGCTGGCAGGCGTCGGCATCGTCCAGGTGATGGACTTCGCCGTCGCCGACGCCCTGGCCGACGGGCGCCTGCGGCGGGTGCTGCAGGCCAATGAAGGACGCAGCCGCGCCCTGTCACTGGTCTATCCGCCGTCAAGGCAGGTATCGCCCAAGTTGAAGGTTCTGGCAGAGGCATTGCTGGCTGGCGAATGGTGAAACCGCAATGTCACGTTGTCCACACAGGCTGTGCCCTGACGGTTACACAAGCTGTGGATAAGCTCGCACAAGCCTTGTACACCAGACCTTTGCAGCCACTGGTGATTTTTTGATCAAGCACAGCCCCTGGTAGTGGGGGGGGGGGGGGGGGGGGGGGGGGTTGGAGGCGGGCAAAAAACAAGAAAATTCGGGGGGGGGGGGCGGCGCGGCGGCGGCGCGCACACTATCGC
>NZ_JBRRCU010000055.1:0-30920 GCF_056759195.1 Stenotrophomonas sp. STEN083
CCAAGGGGAGGGCTGGGGAGGGGTGGTTTTGCTCCCTCCCTTGCGCGCAGCGCAGGGGAGGGCCGGGGAGGGGGAGCTGTTGCTCTTGCCGTGCGCGACAGATCAAAAGCCATATCCAAAGCACCCCTCCCCAATCCTCCCCTTGGCTTCGCCAAAGGGAGGGGGCCAAAAGCGTCACTCCTGCGATAATCCCCGCCATGAACGACACCACTCTCCCGCGCGAAGTCGCCAGCGACCTCGACCACGGCTTGAAAGCCATGGGTCTGGACGCCGCTTTGGCCAAGCCCTTGCTGGCTTACCTCACCCTGCTGGTGCGCTGGAATCGCACCTACAATCTCACCGCCATCCGCGACCCGCGCGAAATGGTGACCCGCCATCTGCTCGATTCGCTGGCCATGGCCGAACATGTCAGCAGCGGCAGCCTGGCCGACCTGGGCACCGGTCCCGGCTTGCCGGGTATCCCGCTGGCGATCACCCATCCGCAGCTGCAGGTGACCCTGGTCGAGAGCAATGGCAAGAAGGCGCGTTTCATGCGCGAAGCCGTGCGCCAGCTCGGTTTGAGCAATGCCCGCGTCGCCGAATCCCGCGCTGAAGCGCTGGATGAGCCGGGTGCTTACGACAACCTCACCGCCCGTGCCATGGATACGCTGGCCGGCATCATCGAGGTTGGCGGTCATCTGCTGCGTCCGGGCGGTCAGCTGCTGGCGATGAAGGGGGTGTACCCGCACGAAGAGATCGCCCAGCTGCCGGCCGGCTGGCAGGTGCTGGAAGTGCGCCCGCTGCAGGTGCCGGGGCTGGTTGGCGATCGGCATCTGGTGGTGGTGGAGCGCAAGGGCTAGATCTGTAGTGCCGAGCCATGCTCGGCAGGGGCTTTACCGGCCAAGGCTAAAGCTGCCCTCACCCCAACCCCTCTCCCGTGAACGGGAGAGGGGCTTTGAGCAAGAGCAGGCGCGTAGTGCCTAACCATGCTCGGCAGGGGCTTTACCGGCCAAGGCCAAAAGCTGCTCTCACCCCAACCCCTCTCCCGCAAGCGGGAGAGGGGCTAAAGCGGTAGTACCGAGCCATGCTCGACAGGGGCTTTGCCAGCAAAAGCCGCCTGTTACCCGGAAACCGGTTTCCGCCTACGCGCCGCTACCCCCATAATGACCAGTCCAACTTCGCCAACGAGGCTCTCCTGCATGGCTCGCATCATCGCCATCGCCAACCAGAAAGGCGGCGTCGGCAAGACCACGACGGCTGTCAATCTGGCTGCTTCCCTTGCCGCTGCACCAAAACGTGTGCTGCTGGTCGACCTGGACTCGCAGGGCAACGCGACCATGGGCAGTGGCGTGGACAAACGTGAAGTGGCAGCGTCCACCTGTGACCTGCTGCTGGGCGAGATCACTGCCGCCGAGGTGCGCGTCACCACGCCCGAAGGCTTCGACCTGCTGCCGGGCAATATCGACCTGACTGCCGCCGAGATCCAGCTGATGGACCAGAGCGAGCGCGAGCAGCGCCTCAAGCGCGCGCTGGCACCGATCCGCGATGAATACGACTACATCCTGATCGACTGCCCGCCGGCGCTGTCGCTGCTGACGCTGAACGCGCTGGCCGCCGCCGACTCGGTGATCGTGCCGATGCAGTGCGAGTACTACGCGCTGGAAGGCCTGAGCGCGCTGGTTGAAACCATCGACGCGCTGAAGATCAATCTCAACCCGGCGCTGGAAATCGAAGGCGTGCTGCGCACCATGTTCGACGTGCGCAACAACCTGGCCAATGCGGTGTCGGCGCAGCTCACCGAGTACTTCGGTGACCGCGTGTTCCGCACCATCGTGCCGCGCAACGTGCGCCTGGCCGAGGCGCCCAGCCATGGCCAGAGCATCGTCGGCTACGACCGCGCCTCGCGCGGTGGCGTGGCCTATCTGGGTTTGGCCGGCGAGATCATCCGCCGCAACAGTGAACGCAAGCAGCCCTCCCGGGCCGTGGAGGCTGTCTGATGAGTGCAGCGAAAAAGCGCGGTCTTGGCCGTGGTCTTGATGCCCTGCTGGGCCCGAAGGGCGCCGTAACCCCGGTCACCGTCGCTGCCGTCGCCGAGCCGCAACCCGGCGAAGTGCTGCGCAAGTTGCCCATCGACCAGTTGCAGCCGGGCAAGTACCAGCCGCGTCGCGACATGGACGAAGGCAAGCTGGCCGAGCTGGCTGACTCGATCAAGGCACAGGGCATCATCCAGCCCATCCTGGTGCGCCAGATCGAAGGCGGTCGCTACGAAATCATCGCCGGTGAACGCCGTTGGCGCGCTTCGCGACTGGCCGGGCTGGACGAAGTGCCGGTGGTCGTGCGCGAGCTGGAAGACCGCACCGTCATCGCGATGGCGCTGATCGAGAACATCCAGCGCGAAGACCTCAACCCGCTGGAAGAAGCCGAAGCGCTGGCGCGGCTGGTCAGCGAGTTCTCGTTGACCCATGCCGAAGCCGCGCAGGCGGTTGGCCGCTCGCGCGCCTCGGTGTCCAACCTGCTGCGCCTGATCGATCTGCCGATCGGCGTGCGCGTGCTGCTGGAAACCCGCCGCCTGGAAATGGGCCATGCCCGCGCGCTGCTGACGCTGGCGCCGGAACTGGCCACCAAGCTGGCCGAAGAAGCCGCCGAGCAGGGCTGGTCGGTGCGTGAAGTCGAACACCGCGCGCAGCAGTTCGCCGCCGGCAAGGTACCGGGCGCACGCAAGGCCAAGCCGTCGCCGAGCGCACCGCAGGCCGATATCGCATCGCTGGAAACCGAGCTGTCCGAATCGCTGGGTGCGAAAGTGGCGATCAGCCACGGCCGCGGAGGCAAGGGCAAGCTGGTCATCCACTACACCGATCTGGACACGCTGGACGGCGTGCTGGAGCGGTTGCGCGTCCGCCAGAACGGCTGACGCAGTTCTTCCCCAACGAGGTGCACGCAAGGCAATGAACCCCACCAAGGTCGACCGCAATCATCTATTGCGTCTGACCGACCTGCCGAATGTCGGGCCGGCCTGTGAAAAGGATCTCCGTCTGATCGGAATCCGGGTTCCCGCGCACCTGCGCGGGCGTGATGCCTACGATATGTATGCACAGCTATGCCTGAAAACCGGCGTGGTGCACGATCCCTGCGTGATCGATGTGTTCCTGTCGGTGGTGCGCTTCATGGGCGGCGATGCGCCGCTGCCGTGGTGGGCGTACAGCAAGGAGCGCAAGGCAACCCTGGCCAAGGAAGCGCCGCTCACCCTGTGGTGAGGCAGGGCGATGTTGGTGGCAATGAAGCGGAGCAGAGCATGACCATACTCGTCACCGGCGCCGCCGGCTTCATCGGCGCCTACACCTGCCAGGCCCTGATCGCACGCGGCGAGCGCGTGGTCGGGCTGGATAACTACAACGACTACTACGACCCGCAGCTCAAGCGTGACCGCGTGGCGGCGTTGTGCCCGCAGCTGGATATCCGTGCGCTGGACATCACCGATCGCAACGGTTTGGCCGCGCTGTTCGAGGAGGTCCAGCCGACGCAGGTGATCCACCTGGCCGCGCAGGCAGGCGTGCGTTATTCGTTGGAGAACCCGCACGCCTACGTCGAAAGCAACCTGGTCGGCTTCGTCAACCTGCTGGAACTGTGCCGGCATCGCGGCGTGCAGCATCTGGTCTATGCGTCCAGCAGCTCGGTCTACGGCAACTCGGCGACATCGCCGTTTTCCGAAGATCAACGGGTGGACCAACCGCGCTCGCTGTACGCGGCCACCAAGGTCGCCAACGAGTTGATGGCCTACACCTATGCGCAGCTATACGGCCTGAAGGCCACCGGCCTGCGCTTTTTCACCGTGTATGGCCCCTGGGGCCGGCCGGACATGGCGCCGCTGCTGTTTTCACGCGCGGTGCTGGCCGGGCGCAGCATCGATGTGTTCAACAACGGCCATATGCGGCGTGACTTCACACATGTTTCTGACATCGTCGCCGGTATCCTCGGGGCGCTGTCGCATCCCTCCGCCCAGGCCACACCCCACCAGGTGTTCAACCTGGGCAACCACACCCCGGTGGAGCTGGAACATTTCATCGACGTGATCGCCTCGGCCGCGGGGCACCCGGCGCACAAGGTCTACAAGCCGATGCAGCCGGGCGACATGGTGGAAACCATGGCCGATACCGCGCGCGCGCAGGCGGCTTTCGGCTACGCGCCGGACACGCCGATCGAGCTGGGCCTGCCGCCGGTGGTGGAGTGGTGCCGCACCTATTTCGGGTTACGCCCCTGACTCACATTCCGCTAAGTTGAGTTTTGGAAAATGCGTGACCTTTCTTCAAATGCACAACCTGCGGAATCAGCAATGAACCAGCCCAGTCTCTCAGTGGTTGTTCCCGTCTTCAACGAACGTGACAACGTCACCCCGCTGGTCAATGAAATCACCGCCGCGCTGCGCGGCCAGATCGATTTCGAGATCGTCTACGTCGACGACAACTCCAAGGACGACAGCCTGCAGGTGCTGCAGGCGCTGAAGGCGGCAAACCCGGAGCTGCGGGTGCTGCACCACGTCAGCCAGAGCGGGCAGAGCACGGCCGTGCGCACCGGCGTCAAGGCAGCTCGCGCGCCGTGGATCGCCACGCTCGATGGTGACGGCCAGAACGACCCGGCCGATATTCCCAAGCTGCTGGCTGCGCGTGCCAAGGCCGAGCCACAGGTCAGACTGTTCGCCGGCTGGCGCGTCAACCGCCAGGATTCGGGCAGCAAGCGTTGGGCCAGCAAGTGGGCCAATGCCATTCGCGCACGCATGCTGCGCGATGACACCCCGGACACCGGCTGCGGCATCAAGCTGTTCGAACGCGCGGCCTTCCTCGACCTGCCGTACTTCGACCACATGCACCGCTACCTGCCGGCGCTGATGCAGCGTGCCGGCTGGAAGACGGTAAGCGTGCCGGTCAACCACCGCCATCGCACCGCCGGCGTGTCCAAGTACAACAACCTTGGCCGCGCGCTGGTCGGCATCCGCGACCTGCGCGGTGTGGCCTGGCTGATCACCCGTTCCAAGCGCACTGCGGTGGAAGAGGTCTGAACATGGATTTCATGAACCAACCATTGGTGTGGCTGGAGTGGACCGGCGTGCACATGTCGCCGTGGAAGCTGATCGGCCTGGCCGGTGCATTGATGTTCGGCGGCCGCTGGCTGGTGCAGTTCGTCGCCTCGCGGCGCGCCGGCAAGCCGGTGATCCCGCGCCTGTTCTGGTACATGAGCGTGCTCGGCAGCCTGATGACGCTGAGCTACTTCCTGTTCTCGTCCAAGCAGGATGCGGTGGGTGTGGTGCAGAACCTGTTCCCCGCGTTCACCGCGCTCTACAGCCTGCGCCTGGACATCAAGCACCGCGGCTGGCAGCGCGACAAAGCCGGTCACTGAGCGGGCGACTATGCCCAAATCCGGCGGTTTGCCGCCCGAATCCGTCTAGGTCGGGCGGCAGCTTCAATGCGATGATCGGGGTGAATGAACCACCTGGGGAATACCGATCGTGAAATCGCCGTTGACCGTTGCGCTGCTGCTCACCCTTGGCCTCAGTGCCACCCCGGCCTTTGCCGCCGAACCGTCGGCCCCGGCCACGCTGGCCACCCAATCGCTGGATGAGCAGTTCAAGGCCATCTACGAGAAGGAATGGGCCTGGCGCCAGACTGGTGGCGGCGAAGCCAGCGAAGACAGCGACGCTCCGGCCAACAGCACGCGCCTGCCCGACGTCAGTGCCGCCGCACAGCAGGCACGCTTGAAGGTATGGGACGAGGTGTTGGGCAAGCTCAAGGCCATCGACCCGAGCAAGCTCTCGGCTGAGAACCAGATCAACTACGCCATCTATCACTACCAGGTCGAAAGCCTGGCCGATGAAGTGCGCCTGGGCAGCTACGAGATGCCGTTCAATTCGGATTCCTCGTTCTGGTCCAATCTGAGTTTCATGGCGCGCCGTGAGATGAAGACCGCGGACGACTACCGCAGCTACATCGCGCGCTTGAACGATGTGCCGCGCTACTTCGACCAGCAGATGGTCAACATGCGCGCCGGCCTCGCCCGTGGCTTCAGCGTGCCACGTGCGGTGCTGGAAGGCCGCGATGTCTCCATCTCGACCGTGGCCGAGTTGAAGGACCCGACCGAGTCGCCGCTGTACGAACCGCTGAAGAAGCTGCCCAGCAGCATCCCGGCGGCCGAGCAGGCCAAGCTGCAGGCCGATGCCAAGCAGGCGATCAGCGGCAGCGTGGTGCCGGCCTTCGGCAAGCTGCTGACCTTCTACCGGCAGGAGTACGTGCCGCAGTCGCGCACCACCCTGGCCGCAGAGAAAATGCCCGGCGGCAAGGAGTTCTACCGCCAGCAGATCCGCGAATACACCACGCTCGACCTGAGCCCGCAGCAGATCCATGCGCAGGGCCTGGCCGAGGTGAATCGCATCCAGCAGGAAATGAACGCCATCATCGACAAGGTGGGCTTCAAGGGCAAAAGCGAGCAGACCCGTTTCGCCGACTTCCTCGAATTCCTGCGTACCGACCCGCAGTTCTACGCCAAGACGCCTGACGAACTGCTGTGGCGTGCGGCATGGATCTCCAAGCGCGTGGACGGCGTGATCGGCAAGTTCATGACCTTGCCGCGCGCCCGCTTCACCATCGTGCCGGTGCCGCCGGATATCGCCCCGTTCTGGACCGCCGGCCGTGGCGGCATGGGCACTTACTGGCTCAATACCTACAACTTGCCGGCGCGCCCGCTGTACAACCTGCCGGCACTGACCCTGCATGAGTCCGACCCGGGCCACGCCCTGCAGGGCGCACTTGCCGCCGAGCAGACCGGCCAGCCCGAGTTCCGCCGCACTGCGTATATCTCGGCCTATGGCGAAGGTTGGGGCCTGTACACCGAGAAGCTCGGCGTCGACATGGGCATCTACCAGACGCCATACGAAGACTTCGGCCGCCTGACCTATGAAATGTGGCGCGCCTGCCGCCTGGTGATCGACACCGGTGTGCATCACTACGGCTGGGACCGCGACCGCGCGATCGCCTACCTGCGTGACCACACCGCGCTGAGCGAGCACGAAGTCACCACCGAAGTGGACCGCTACATCTCCTGGCCGGCGCAGGCACTGAGCTACAAGCTGGGCGAGATCACCATCGTCAAGCTGCGCGCACAGGCCGAGAAGGAGCTGGGCGACAAATTCGACATCAAGGGCTTCCACGACGCCGTGCTCAAGCAGGGCTCGGTGCCGCTGCCGGTACTGGAGCAGCAGATCCAGGCCTACATCGCCGAGCGCAAAGCAGCGAAGTAAGGCCTTGCTCCCTCCCTTTGGCGAAGCCAAGGGGAGGGCTGGGGAGGGGTGCTCTTCGCAGTGACCCAAAGCAACAAGCGAAAGCCACAAGCAAAGCCACCCCCTCCCAACCTCCCCCTTGGCTGCGCCAAAGGGGAGGGGCAACAGCCCGCAGCTGAACCACCGCAACCACACTGCGATTGTGTAACCCCGTAAGCACCCGCTAACCTGCACCGATGCTGCACACCCTGCGCCACCGCCGTTTGTCCTTTCTGCGCCTGCTGATGCTGGCGCTGGTCGGCATTGGCGTGTTCGGAACATCGCTGGCCGCAGCACTGACCGACATCCACATGCTGGCGCACACCGACATCGGTGCCGACGTGCATGAGCACGACGACAGCAAGCTGGCCATGGCTCCGGATGCAGAGGACAGCGCCAATGCGCTGCTGCACGCGCTGGTGCATTGCGTGGACTGCCATGGCCACGGTGGCGTGTTGCCCACCGTCACTCCCGCCTGGATCGTGGCATCGCCGCCTGCACAGCAGGCCGTCGCCATACTTGGCACGCAGGCGGTCACGCACCCGACCGAGAGTCTGTTCCGCCCCCCGATAGCCGTCTGACGTTCCGGCCCCTTGGCCGGTCCCCACGTCTGAACCTGCTATCTGGAGAAACCCATGTGGATGCGCCTGGCGGCTGTTGTCGCCTTTGCGCTGGTGCCGCGCGCGTATGCGCAGGCGCCGGTGCCTGCTGTGCCGTTGACGCTGGACGATGCCATCGTCCGCGTTGCCCTTGACCACCCCGAACTGCGCCTGATCGATGCGCAGCGCCCCGTACTTGAAGCCCGCCGCGACGCCGCGCTGCTGCGCCCGCCGATGCAGTTGGGCGTGGAGCTGGAAAACCTGCTCGGCAGCGGTGATACCCGCGGCGTGCAGGGCGCCGAAGCCACGGTCAGCCTGTCCGGTGTGCTGGAGCGCGGCGACAAGCTCGATGCCCGTCGCATGCTGGCCCAGGCCAATATCGATGCGCTGGCGCCGCAACGTGCCACCGCCAGGCTCGATCTGCTTGCAGAGACCGCCCGACGCTATCTCGCCGTAGCGCAAGCGCAGTCGGCTTTGCAGATCGCCAACACCGATATCGAGCAGCGCCGTCGTGCCGTCGATGCCGCGCGCCTGCGGCTACAAGCCGGTGCCTCGCCGGAGTCGGTGCTGTTCACTGCGCAGGCAATGCTGGCGCAGGCGGAGCTGGATCGCGATCGTGCCATCGAAGAAGCCAGCGCAGCACGGCTGTCGCTGGCCGCGTTGTGGGGAGCACGTTCACCTGACTTCAAAGCGGTGAGTGGTAACGCACTGCAACTGCCGGCATTGCGCGATTTCGCCTTGCTCAATGATGATCTGCAGCGCGCACCGGAACTGGCCGAACTGCTCGGCGAGCAACGTATCCGCGAAGCCCAGCTGCAATTGGTGCGTACTCGCAGTCGTCCGGATTGGAACTGGCAGGTAGGCGTGCGCAACAGCCGCGCCGACAACGCCACCTCGCTGGTCGGCGGTTTCAGCATTCCGCTGGGCAGCGCCCGCCGCGCCGCGCCGGAGATCCGCGAGGCCGAGGCTGATCTCGCCCTGCTGCCGTATCAGCGCCAGGCCCGCCAGCAGCAGCTGTACGCCACCCTGGCCGAGGCGCACGGCCGCTACGTCACCGCGCGTCTGGAAGTGCAGCGCATGCAGGCCGACGTACTGCCGCAGCTGCAGAAGGCCGAACGTGCCGCCGAACGCGCCTGGCGCGCCGGTGCCGCCAGCTACATGGAATGGGCGCAGCTGCAGGCCATGCGCATCGAGGCGCGCCAGCGCCAGTTGGATGCGGCCATCGCCGCACAAACCGCGCTGATAGAAATCCAGCGTCTTACCGGCCAGGGAATGCTGGCCACCGATGCAACCGTTGCCGTGGAGAACGCACGATGAGCCGTCCAATGAATGTTGTAGCTGCCGGCGTGCTGGCAATGAGTCTGCTGTTGGTCGGCTGTGGCGCAAAGCCAGCCGCAGAAGCCTCCAACGGAGCAGCTGAAGAAGCCGGCCACGGCCATGACGAAGAAAAGGGTGCTGAAGCCGACGACCATGCCCACGAAGAGGGCGAGGAAGCAGAAGCCGACCGCACCACCATCAAGGCGGCAATGGCCGAGCAGGCAGGCATCCGCAGCGTTGCCGTGCAGGCCGGCACCATTGCTGATGAGCACGAAGTGCAGGGTTTGTTGACGCCGGTGGACGGTCGCGTCGCCCAGGTGACGGCACGCTTCCCCGGGCCGGTGCGCACGCTGCGGGCCAATGTGGGTGACCGCGTCAGTGCCGGCCAGACCCTGGCCAGCATCGACAGCAATCTCAGCTTGACCACTTACAGCGTCAGCGCACCGATCAGCGGTGTGGTGTTGTCGCGGCAGGCACAGGTGGGTGCGGTGGCAGGCGAGGGCGCGCCGCTGTTCGAGATCGGCGATCTGTCCGAGTTGTGGGTGGACTTGCATATCTTCGGCAAGGACACCCAGCACATCACCGCCGGCGTGCCGGTGACGGTGACGCGTATGACCGATGGCGTCAGCCAGAGCACCACGCTGGAACGCGTGCTGCCAGGCACCGCCACCGCAAGCCAGAGCACCGTGGCCCGCGCCAGCGTGCGTAATGACGATGGCCTTTGGCGGCCCGGTGCCGCGGTGAAGGCGCGCATCGTGGTGGCGATGCAGCCGGCAGCGGTTGTGGTACCGCTCTCCGCGCTGCAGACCATGGAAGGCCGCGATGTGGTGTTCGTGCGTGATGGCGATACCTATACCGCGCGTCCGGTGGTGTTGGGTGCACGCGATGCCGGCAAGGTCGAGATCAAGGACGGCCTGCGCGTTGGCGAGCAGGTCGTGGTCGAGCAGAGCTATGTGGTCAAGGCTGATATCGGCAAGGCGGGGGCCGCGCATGAACATTGATCATTGCCGTAAGCAACGCGGGGGGCGTCGCCATGCTTGAGCGCATCATCCGCAGTGCCATCGCCCATCGCTGGATGATGATGGTGCTGACGTTCGCGTTGATCGCGATCGGCAGCTGGAGCTTCACCCGCCTGTCCATCGATGCAACGCCCGACATCACCAACGTACAGGTGCAGATCAACACCGCCGCAGACGGCTACTCACCGCTGGAGACGGAACAACGCATCACCTATGCGGTGGAAACGGTGATGGCTGGTCTGCCCAAGCTCGAACAGGTGCGCTCGCTTTCGCGCTACGGCCTGTCGCAGGTGACGGTGGTGTTCAAGGATGGCACCGACCTGTACTTCGCCCGCCAACAGGTCGCCGAACGCCTGCAGCAGGTGAAGTCGCAGTTGCCGGAAGGCCTGGACCCGCAGTTGGGGCCAATCGCCACCGGCCTGGGCGAGATCTTCATGTACACCATCGACGCCGATCCCAAGGCGCGCAAGCCCGATGGATCGCCATACAACGCCACCGACCTGCGCACCTTGCAGGACTGGGTGGTGCGGCCGCAGCTGCGCAATGTACCGGGCGTCACCGAGGTCAACACGATTGGTGGTTACCAGCGGCAGATCCATATCACCCCGGATCCGGCCAAGCTGCGTGCGCTGGGATTCACCCTGGATGACGTGGCCGAGGCAGTGGAAGGCAACAACCAGAACATCGGTGCCGGTTACATCGAACGCAACGGCCAGCAGTTCCTGGTGCGTGTGCCGGGGCAAGTTGCCGGGCTTGAGGAAATCGGCAACATCGTGCTGGCCCGCCGCGAGGGCGTGCCCATCCACGTGCATGACGTAGCAGACGTGGCCGAAGGGCCGGAGCTGCGCAGCGGTGCCGCCACCCAGAATGGCCACGAAGTGGTGATGGGCACGGTGGTGATGCTGGTCGGGGCAAACAGCCGCGAGGTGGCGCAGGCCGCTGCGGCCAAGCTGGAGCAGGCGCAGCGCAGCCTGCCCGAAGGTGTCACCGTTACCGCCAGCTATGACCGCACCGCGCTGGTTGATCGCACCATTGGAACGGTGGCAAAGAACCTGTTGGAAGGCGCGCTGTTGGTGATCGTGGTGTTGTTCCTGTTGCTGGGCAACTTCCGTGCGGCGCTGATTACCGCGGCGGTGATTCCGCTGGCGATGTTGTTCACCCTGACCGGCATGGCACGTGGCGGCGTCTCCGCCAACCTGATGAGCCTAGGCGCATTGGACTTCGGCCTGATCGTCGATGGCGCGGTGATCATCATCGAGAACTGCCTGCGTCGCTTCGGTGAGCGCACCCACGCGCTGGGCCGGGCGATGACCCGCGAGGAACGCTTCGCCGAAACCGCCAGTGCCACTGCCGAAGTCATCCGGCCCAGCCTGTTCGGGCTGGGCATCATCACCGCGGTCTACCTGCCGATCTTTGCGCTGACCGGCGTCGAAGGAAAAATGTTCCACCCGATGGCGATCACCGTGGTGCTCGCACTGAGCGGCGCGATGCTGCTGTCGCTGACCTTCGTTCCAGCGGCAATCGCGATGTTCCTCGGCGGTCGCGTGGAGGAGAAGGAAAACCGCTTGATGGCGTGGCTGCGCGCACGCTATGCGCCGCTGCTGGCTTGGGTGATGCGACGCGGACGTCTGGTGGTTGCCGGTGCCTTGGTGCTGGTGGTTGCTTGTGGCTTGTTGGCAACGCGCTTGGGCAGCGAGTTCGTGCCCAACCTCGACGAAGGCGACGTCGCCATGCATGCGATGCGTATTCCCGGCACCAGCCTCACCCAGTCGGTGAACATGCAGAAGCAGGTAGAAGCACGCCTGCAGCAGCTGCCGGAAGTGGAGAAGGTGTTCTCCAAGATCGGCACGCCGGAAGTCGCTTCCGACCCGATGCCGCCCTCGGTCGCGGACACCTTCATCATGATGAAGCCACGCAAGCAGTGGCCGGATCCACGCAAGCCGCGCACCCAGCTGCTGGCCGAACTGGAAGCTGCGGTAGAAGAGCTGCCGGGCAACAACTACGAGTTCACCCAACCGATCCAGATGCGCATGAACGAGTTGATCTCGGGGGTGCGCGCCGACGTCGCGGTGATGCTGTTTGGCGACGACATGGAGACCTTGGCGCAGGTTGGCCAGCGCATTGTCGCGGTAGCCAACAAGGTGCCGGGTGCGGCCGATGTGCGCCTGGAGGAGACCAGTGGTCTGCCCTTGCTGACGGTTACGCCAAACCGTGCGGCATTGGCGGGTTACGGGCTCAACCCGGGCCAACTGCAGTCCACGGTTTCCACTGCTGTGGGCGGGCGCGTGGCCGGGCAGTTGTTCGAAGGTGATCGTCGTTTCGATATCGTCGTGCGCCTGCCGGAAAACATCCGCCAGGACCCGGCGGCGCTGGCCGATCTGCCGGTGTCACTGGAACCTGCGTTGGCACAGGACAGTGCCGACGAATCCAGCCGTGCGGGTGGCTGGCGCAGTGGCGATGCGCGCACGGTTCCGTTGCGTGAATTGGCGAGCATCGAAAGCAGCGAAGGCCCAAACCAGATCAACCGCGACAACGGCAAGCGCCGCATCGTGATCACCGCCAATGTGCGTGACCGCGACCTTGGTGGCTTCGTCAGCGAGTTGCAGCAGGCCATCGACACACAGGTGAAGGTGCCGTCTGGCTATTGGGTGGAGTACGGCGGCAGCTTCGAGCAGCTGATCTCGGCCAGCCAGCGTTTGGCAGTGGTGGTGCCGGTGACCTTGCTGCTGATCTTCGCGTTGTTGTTCTGGGCCTTTGGCTCGGCGCGCGATGCCAGCATCGTGTTCAGCGGTGTGCCTCTGGCGCTGACTGGCGGTGTCTTGGCGCTGGCATTGCGTGGCATTCCCTTGTCGATCTCGGCCGGCGTCGGCTTCATCGCGCTGTCCGGTGTGGCGGTGCTCAACGGCTTGGTGATGATCAGCTTCATTCGTCACCTGCGTGAACAGGGTCGCAGCCTGGATGTGGCCGTGCGCGAAGGTGCGCTTGGTCGTTTGCGGCCTGTATTGATGACCGCCTTGGTCGCATCGCTGGGCTTCGTGCCGATGGCGTTCAATGTAGGCGCGGGTTCGGAGGTGCAGCGGCCGCTGGCTACGGTGGTGATTGGCGGCATCGTCTCGTCGACGTTGCTTACCTTGCTGGTGTTGCCAGTGCTGTACCGCTGGCTGCATCGGAACGGGAAGTAGCGTCTGCTTGGCTTGAGGCTTTTGTTTTTTGCTTTGGCTTTGGCTTTGGCATTGGCTTGAAGCTTCTGCTTTGCTTGAAGCCCCTCTCCCGTTCACGGGAGAGGGGTTGGGGTGAGGGCAGCTTTTCGCTGGTAAAGCCCCTGCCGAGCATGGCTCGGCGTTACCCCGCGCACATCTGCGCGATAATCCAGCAGTAACCTCTTGCGGAACCCAAATGAGCGACTGCTGCGGCTGCGGCAAAACCCTGGAAGTCGAACGCATGCAGGCGCAGCAACGCCGCGTGCTCTACCAGGTGCTGGCGATCAACCTGATCACCTTCGTGATGATGATGCTCGCCGCCTGGCATAGCGGCTCGGCCTCGTTGCTGTCCGGCAGCCTGGACAACCTCGGCGATGCACTCACCTACGCACTCAGCCTTGCCGTAGTCGGCGCCAGCCTCGCCGCCAAGGCGCGGGTGGCCATGCTCAAGGCGGTCTTCATCCTGTGCGCTGCAATCGCGGTCGCTGCAGGCATCGCCTGGAAGCTGGCCCATCCGCATCTGCCGCTGTTCGAGAGCATGGGCATTGCCGCCCTGCTCAACCTCGCCGCCAATCTGTTCTGCCTGCGCCTGCTGTGGCCGTACCGGCAGGGCGACATCAACCTGGCCTCGGCCTGGGCTTGTTCACTCAACGACGTATACGAAGGCGGCGCGGTGATCCTGGCTGCGCTGGCGGTCTGGGCCTTCGGCGCCGGCTGGCCAGACCTGCTGATCGCCGTGGCCTTGCTGCTGCTGTTCCTGCGCTCGGCCTGGAAGGTGGCCCGGGCGGCGTGGCGGGAATTGGGGGCTGCCTGAATAGGCCCAATGGCAGCCGCCAAGCCACTGATTTGCAAGCAGGCCCTGGTCTGGGCATAATACGCGGCTCGCTGTGTCCGGAATTCTCCGGATCGGTGGCCGGGAACACGTCATCTGGCCATCCTTGTCAGCGTAACCCTTTGATTCCCATGACGCGTGGCGGGTAACCGCCGGGGCCGCCGTCTTCCTGGCTAAGGAAGTCATCAACATTACCGAGGTGCGCAATGTCCCGCGTATGCCAAGTTTCCGGCAAGGGAGTGCAGACGGGTAACAACGTCTCGCACGCCAACAACAAGACCCGTCGTCGTTTCCTGCCGAACCTGCACGAGCGTCGTTTCTGGGTTGCCAGCGAGAACCGCTGGATCAAGCTTCGTGTTTCCGCGCATGCACTGCGCACCATCGACAAGAACGGTATCGATTCCGTTCTGGCTGAGCTGCGTGCGCGCGGCGAAAAGGTCTGAGGAGTAAACGATCATGGCAGGCAAGCGCGATAAGGTCCGTATGATTTCCTCGGCCGGTACTGGCCACTTCTATACGACCGACAAGAACAAGAAGAACACCCCGGGGAAGATGGAATTCCTCAAGTACGATCCGGTTGTTCGTAAGCACGTGATGTACAAGGAAGGCAAGATCAAGTAATCCTCCGGGATTGTTTGAGCTGCTGTTCCAAGCAGAACCCGCCGAAAGGCGGGTTTTGTGTTTCAGGGGCGTGAAAAAGTTCCAGCCCTGCCAGCATGAATACATGACCGTGCAGCATCAGACGGGGGTACTGCATCGCCTACAATCGGGCAGATGAGTGTTATCGATACCCCTGCATTGTGTGATCTGGCCATCATTGGCGGTGGCGCCGCCGGCGTACTTGCCGCCATCGGTGTACTGCGTGGCGCAAGCCAGCCGCTGCGGCTGCTGGTGATCGAGCCCAACCTGCCGCTGGCCCGCGGTGTGGCCTATGCCACCACCCGCGAGGAGCACGTACTGAACGTGCCGACCGCCAAGATGAGTGGCTTTCCTGAACAACCCGAGGATTTCCTCGACTACCTGTTTGAAGTGCAGGCCTTTCCGGCGCTTTCGCGGGAACAGCTGGCCGGGCAATTCGTGTCGCGCCGTCACTACGCCGACTACCTGCGCCAACGCCTGCAACAGGCAGTGGACGCCAGTCCTGCGCAATTGGAGATTCTGGCTGCGCGGGTACAGGCACTGCAGCCCAATGACGATGGCGTGTTGCTGACCCTGGATTCGGGCCGGCCGCTGCAGGCTGGGCGTGTGATCCTGGCGGTGGGCAATGCGCTGCGGCCGTTGCCGGCGCGCGGCGCCAGCAGTCTGGCCGACGGCAAGCGCGTGGAAGCCTGGGATTACGCAGCACTCGACAGCATTGCCGACAACGCCGATGTGGCGATCATTGGTTCCGGCCTGAGCATGGCCGACAGTGTGGCGACGCTGCAGGCCAGTGGTCATCGCGGCCGTATCCATGTGATGTCGCGGCATGCGCTGCTGCCGCTGCCGCACGCCAAGGGCGCTGCGGCCGACTACGACCCCGAACCCTTGCTGGCAATGAATCTGCGCCAGCGCATGCACGCGCTGCGATGTCACGCGGCCGAAGCGGCGACGCGCGATATCCCGTGGCAGAGCGTGATGGAGCGTATCCGTCCGCTCGGCCAGCGGCTGTGGCAAACCCTGTCGTTCGACGACCAGCGCCGCTTCCTGCGCCATGTGGTGCGGTACTGGGATGTGCATCGCCACCGCATCGCCGCGCCGCTGCATGCGCAGCTGCTGGAGCTGCAAAAAGCTGATCGCCTGCAGCTGCACCGCGGTCGCCTGGAAACCGCCGTTGCCGAAGGCGCCTGCGTACGTCTGACCGCACAGGACCGTTGGCGTCAGCCGCTGCAGCTGGAAGTGCAGTGCGTGATCAATGCCACTGGCGTGGAGATGCGCGCGCAGGCGATGCGCAATCCGCTGCTGCAGCAGTTGCTGGGCAGTGGCGTGGGCCGCGCCGGCCCGCATGGGATTGGTCTGGATACAGCGCCGGACGGCAGCCTGATCGACGCCGATGGCGTGGTTGAGCCGCGCGTACAGGTGCTGGGCAGCCTGCGTATCGGCAGTCTGTGGGAAAGCCTGGCGATTCCTGAATTGCGCGGGCAGGCGGCAGCGGCGGCAAAGCAAGCGCTGTAGGCACTACCGGGACGCCTTCCCGTAAAATGGCCGCATGGATGTCTCCCACTTGCTCGACGGGCTGAACGCAGCCCAGCGCGAGGCCGTTTCCGCGCCTCTTGGTCACCACCTGATTCTTGCCGGCGCCGGTTCCGGCAAGACGCGCGTGCTTATCCATCGCATCGCCTGGCTCACCGAAGTCTGTGGCGTGCCTGCGCACGGCATTTTCGCGGTCACCTTCACCAACAAGGCGGCCGGCGAAATGCGCCACCGCATCGACCTGCAGCTGAGCAAGGGCAGCCGCGGCATGTGGATCGGCACCTTCCACGGCCTGGCCCATCGCCTGCTGCGCCTGCACTGGGGCGATGCCAAGCTGCCCGAAGCCTTCCAGGTGATGGATTCGGACGACCAGCTGCGCATGATCAAGCGCGTGGTGCAGCAGCTGGAGCTGGACGACAGCAAATACCCGCCCAAGCAGGTGATGTGGTGGATCAATACGCAGAAGGATGAAGGCCGCCGCCCGCAGCACATCCAGCCCGAGCCGCATGACCAGTGGGGAGAGACCCTGCGGCAGGCCTATGCGGCCTACCAGGAACGCTGCGACCGCGCCGGTCTGGTCGACTTCGCCGAGTTGCTGCTGCGCGCGCATGAACTGCTGCGCGACAACCCGGCGCTGCTGGCGCATTACCGCGCCCGCTTCCGCGAGATTCTGGTCGACGAGTTCCAGGATACCAACGCCATCCAGTACGCCTTCGTGCGCGTGCTGGCCGGCGACAGCGCGCATGTATTCGTGGTCGGTGACGATGACCAGGCCATCTACGGCTGGCGCGGTGCCAAGGTCGAGAACGTGCAGCGCTTCCTGAAGGATTTCCCCGGCGCTCAGACCATTCGCCTGGAGCAGAACTACCGCTCCACCGCAAACATCCTCGGTGCCGCCAATGCGGTGATCGCGCACAACCCGGACCGCATCGGCAAGGAGTTGTGGACCGACAGTGGTGATGGTGATCCGATCGACCTGTTCGCCGCCTACAACGAAATGGACGAGGCGCGTTACCTGGTCGAGCGTGCGCGGCAGTGGGTGCGTGATGGTGGCAGCTACGGTGATGTCGCCGTGCTCTATCGCAGCAACGCGCAGTCACGGGCCTTCGAAGAAGCGCTGCTCAGCGAGCAGGTGCCTTACCGCGTATATGGCGGCATGCGCTTCTTCGAGCGTGCTGAAATCAAGGATGCGCTGGCCTACCTGCGCTTGATGACCAACCGCAACGACGATGCGGCCTTCGAGCGTGCGGTGAACACGCCGACCCGCGGCATCGGCGAGCGCACCCTGGATGAGGTGCGACGCATTGCGCGCCAGCAGGCGCTGCCATTGTGGGAAGCGGCGATGCTGGCTACGCAGGGCACGGACCTGACCTCGCGCGCGAAGAACGCCTTGGCCGGCTTCATCAATCTCGTGCAGCAGATCACCGCCGAAACCGGCGAGATGGATCTGTCCGAGCGTATCGACCATGTACTGTCGCGTTCGGCATTGCGTGAGCATTGGGGCAAGGAGAGCCGCAACGCGTTGGATTCGGAATCGCGTACCGACAACCTCGACGAACTGATCTCGGTGGCCTCACGCTTCGTGCGTCGCGAAGACGATATCGAAGAGGGTGCCGAGGACATGAGCGAGCTGGTCGCGTTCCTGTCCTATGCCTCGCTGGAGGCCGGCGAAGGCCAGGCACAGGCAGGCGAGGAAGGTGTGCAGCTGATGACACTGCACTCGGCCAAGGGCCTGGAGTTCCCGCTGGTGTTCCTGGCCGGCATGGAAGAAGGTCTGTTCCCCAGCGCACGCTCGCTGGAAGAAAGCGGTCGTCTGGAAGAAGAGCGCCGTCTTGCTTATGTCGGCATCACCCGCGCCCGCCAGAAGCTGGTGCTGGGCTATGCAGAATCGCGCCGCATCCATGGCCAGGACAACTACAGCCTACCGTCACGCTTCCTGCGCGAGATCCCGCGCGAGCTGCTCAACGAAGTTCGCCCCAAGGTACAGGTCTCGCGCCCGGCCTCGCTTGGTGCAAGCCGGTCGATGGGCGGCCACGCCAACATCGAGAAGCCGCCGATCAAGCTCGGTGCGCTGGTCAATCACCCGAAGTTCGGCGAAGGCATGGTCACCGACTACGAAGGCAACGGCCAGCATGCACGCGTGCAGGTGGAGTTCGCTGACGCCGGCAGCAAGTGGCTGGTGATGGCGTATGCGAATTTGACGGTGATTTGATTCCAGGGTGATGCATGTATGCTCCGATTCAAGTTGCAGCTGAATCATGCAGGTGCTCCATCCCATATGAGATGGAGCACCTGCATGGAATAAGATGCTCAAGCCGAACCTGAGTGGGAAAGCAGGGAATGCTTCAGATTGTCGAAGGAACGATCAGTGAATGCAGGCGTTACGATGAGACGCTTGATGTTTCCAGTGCGACCGGGCTGGAGCAATTGCGGCTGATTGCTGCCGCAGATGTGATGATCAGCTTGCAGAATCACGGCATGGCAGCAGCCCTGATCGGAAATGCAATGTCACTACCGGATAAGGTTGATATCCATTATTGGACCTTCGAGCTTGATGGCCGCGCATTCCGGGCAGCCTTCGATCCTGCACCGGCGTTAGCCAGAAGAGTGCGTGTAATTTCCAGGTTGAGGGCGGATGGCGGTTGGGATGCCTTCGCTGTTCATCTACCGTCGGCACACTGCGTGCTTGTCAATTCCTTCAGTGCGCAGGGGATTGGTGTCGAGTTACTTTCGATGCTGCGGATCATCCTGATCTTCTCTGCGTTGCCTGCTGCGGTTGTCCTCGCGTTGATAATCTGGCCTGAGCCTGCAAACGTCATGTCCTGGTTGCCTGCTTCGGCTGGTTTCCTGGTTGTGGCTTTGCTGATGTCGATCGTGCTGACGCTGCTCGCGTGCCGAAGGGATTGGAGTGCCTTCAGGCTGAATACCGAAGTGCTGCGAACTCTGGGGTTCAAAAACCCAGCGTTCACGTCTCTCGAGAAGGGAATGGTTGCTTGGTTTCGGGCGCGTGGGCGTGTTCGTCCAAAGCTGGATGGTTGTTACTTCAATGATCAGCTGTAGCGGGCTACCAGTAGCAAGTGAACGAGGCGCGGTGTGCTTGCTGCTCGGGAGATGGCGCTCGACTGAGTGGTGAATTGTTCTGAGTACAGCTGGACTCGAACTCCTTCGAGCGCTGCGTTTACGTTGGTCGTTTGATTTTTCGCGTAGAGCTGCCGAGCATGGCTCGGCACTACAGTGGGGTTGCGTGGTTCCTCACTTGTTCCCAATCCAGATCGAACTTGGCCAGGTATTTACGCAGGCGGTCGGCGTCGTTGGTACTGGCGCGCTGGGTGCGTGATGCCGCGAACAGTTCACGACCGGCGGCAGACAGGTTTTTTGAGCGCAGACAGACGCGTACCACTTCTTCCAGCTGCACGCGGTCGAAGCGATCCATTTGGTTTGCGGCATCGCCCAGCAATGCCTGCAATGGCGATGCATCATCGCCGCCATGCCATTGCGTGCGCAGGCGGTTTATTTCTTCGTCGACACCGTCGGTCTGGATGCGCCCGGCATTGGCCAGCGTCGCCATGCGCACCACGCTGGCGCCGAGGTCGCGGAAGTTGCCGCGCCATGCTGCTTCGTTGCTGGTGGCAAAGCTCAGGTAGCGGCTTCGTGCTTCGGCGTTGAAGCGCACGCGTTCGTGCTGTTCGCGTGACCAGCGCTCCAGTTCGAATTCCAGGTTGGGCTCGATGTCCTCGCTGCGTTCGGCCAGGCCTGGCAGTTGGTAGGTCCACAGGTTCAAGCGCGCCAGCAGGTCTTCGCGGAAGCGGCCTTGGCGGACGTCGTGCTGCAGGTCGCGGTTGGTGCCGGCAATCAACTGGAAGTCGCTCTCCACCTCGCGGTCGCTGCCCACCGGCAGGAAGCGCTTCTCTTCCAGTGCGCGCAGCAGCATGGCTTGTTCGTCGGCGCCCAGTTCGCCGATCTCATCGAGGAACAGCAGGCCTTGGTGGGCCGAGCGCAGCAGGCCGGCGCGGTCACTGCTGGCGCCGGTGTAGGCGCCCTTGGTGTGGCCGAACAAGGTACTCATCGCGCCATCGCCACGCAGGGTGGCGCAGTTCACCTCGACGAAACGCCCGGGCAACTGGTGCTTGAGCTTCTTCAGCTCGAACACGCGCTTGGCCAGCTGGCTTTTGCCGGCGCCGGTGGGGCCGGTCAGCAGCATCGGTGCGCGCGAGCGCGTGGCCACTTTTTCGATCTGCTCGATCATCCGGTTGAAAGCCGGGTTGCGGGTGGCAATGCCGCTTTTGAGCAGGTCGCGGTCCTGCAGCTGTTGCTGGGCGAAGCGCTGGGCGATGTGGTCGTAGCGCGACAGATCCAGATCGATCACCGCATGGCTACCGGGTTCGCCATTGGCCTGTTTGCGCGGCGGTGAGGTCTGCAGCAGGCGGCCGGGGAAGTGGCGACTCTCGGTCAGCAGGAACCAGCAGATCTGGGTGACGTGGGTGCCGGTGGTGATGTGGACGTAGTAGTCCTCCTCGTCCGGCTGAAACGGGTACGCCGCGAGAAAGTCATGCAGGCGTGCGTAGACGCCTTCGAATTCCCAGGGATCGATCAGGTAGGTGTCATGCAGGCGCACCTCTGTGGCTGGTGATACCAATGCTAGGTCTTCCTGTACCTGGGAGGCCAGCCGATTGAAGCGGCGCCGGTCCAGCATCAGCTCGATGCGATCGGGCTGGAAGTCCTCGTGCATGCCCAAGGCGACGGTGGGCCGCCATTTCTCCCAGCGGCCGGGGCCGCTGCCCAGGTCGAGCTGTGTGCCGAGCATGCCGAAGACTACCTGACGCTTGGACATATCCATTCCTATAAATAGCGCGCGAAAAGTATACGTAATGTCCGATTGTAGGTGCGCGATCTTTCCCCGGAAATAGATAAATATCTTTATTAATCAATGGATTGATCTAGATTTAGAAAAGTTGGCACGGCCGTTGCGTTGTATAGGGCCAAAGGAGACGCGGGCTTTTCCCGCGGAGGAGTACGAAATGGCCAACGCAAACCTGTTCGCATCCTTCCGTGGCGCGTTGCTGCCGAAGGCGACGGTGCGCAACGAAGCTGGTGGATCGGCCTATGCCCGTGACCCGCGTGCGGCCTTGGCCCTGTTCGCCGCCACTGGTTGCTTGAACAGCACCTTCTACGCCAGCGCCGATGCGCAACTGGAGCAGGTGCAGGCGCTGTGCAACGAGGTCGATGCCGACTTCATTGCCCGCACCGCCGCCTATGCACACGGCGTGGCGCATATGAAGGACATGCCGGCGCTGTTGCTGGCGCTGCTTAGCGTGCGCGATGGCGAGGCGTTTGCTGCTGCGTTCCCGCATGTGATCGACAACGGCCGCATGCTGCGCACCTTCGTGCAGATCATGCGCAGTGGCCGCGTCGGCCGGCGCTCGCTGGGCTCGTTGCCGAAGCGTCTGCTGCGGCAGTGGCTGCAGCAGGCCTCGCCGAGGTCGATCATCCACGCAGCGATCGGCAACCAGCCGTCGCTGGCCGATCTGATCCGCATGGTCCACCCCAAGCCGCAGGATGCCGCGCGTGAGGCGCTGTATGCCTGGGTGATCGGGCGGCCGTACGAGGAGGCGCTGTTGCCGGCAGAACTGCGTGCCTACGAAGCGTTCAAGCGTGACCCGCGCGGGATGCTGCCGGACCTGCCGTTCCAGTACTACAGCGCGCTGGCCCTGGATGCCGCGCAGTGGTCGGTACTGGCACGCAACTCGTCCTGGCAGCAGCTGCGGATGAACTTGAACACCTTTGCCCGTCACGGTGTGTTCGAGGACGAATCCATGGTTGCCGAAGTGGCAGCGAAGCTGCGTGACCCGCAGCAGATCGCCCGCTCGCGGGTGCTGCCGTACCAGCTGCTGATGGCTTACCACGCTGGCGCCGCCCTGCCGCGTCCGATCCTGGATGCGTTGCAGGACGCGATGGAAGTGGCGACCGCCTCGGTGCCGGCATTGCAAGGCAACGTGGTGGTGGCGGTGGACGTCTCCGGTTCGATGCAGTGGCCAGTGACCGGCTATCGCAAGGGAGTAAGCTCGGCGGCGCGTTGCGTCGACGTGGCGGCCCTGATCGCGGCCTGCGTGTCGCGTGGTCACCCGCAGGCGCAGGTGCTGCCCTTCGATACCGAGGTGCATCCGCAGCAGTTGAATCCGCGTGACAGCGTGATGACCTTGGCGCGGCAGCTGGCGATCAATGGTGGCGGCACCTCGGTAAGTGCGCCGCTGGCCTACTTGAACCGCAAGCGGGCGCAGGTGGATCTGCTGGTGCTGGTGTCGGACAACGAAAGCTGGCGTGACACCCGCGGCAACCGTGAGACCGCAACCATGCGTGAGTGGGCCGCGCTGAAGGCGCGTTGCCCGCAGGCGCAGCTGGTCTGCATCGACCTGCAGCCGGTGTCCAGCAGCCAGACGGTCGAACGTGAGGACGTGCTGCATATCGGCGGCTTCAGCGATGCGGTGTTCGAGCTGCTGGCCAATGCCAGCCTGCCGCCGGCACAGCGTCCGCGCTGGGTGGAGCGGATCGCGGCAATGGGTTTGTAAGGGCGATACGGATGTCGCCGATGTGATGCCCGGCCGGCAATGGGGCCGGCCGGGCCTGGAGAATTGTTTTCATGGGAGAAGGCGGATGCCGGCCTGACTACATGGGTTGTTCACTCCGGTTCGAATCCGGAGGGTCAGTCCAACCCTTGCCGCCTGCTCCCACCTTTTATGTCGGTCTGTACGAATGCCGATGGAACTACAGCCAAGCACGCTCCAGGTCGCGGGTTCGATCCCCGCCCGATGCCGCAATGCATCGGTAGCTCAGTGGTTAGAGCAGGATCGCCGCCTTGCCCTCGTGGCACAGCGGTGAAACGTTCCATCATTGTTGTCGTACAAGCCGGCACCTTGTTCGCATTGCTTCGTGCTTCGGCATGAAATCGTCTCAACGTCGGCACGCACGAATGCCGAAGGAACTACAGCCTCTTAAGCTCCGGGTCGCGGGTTCGAATCCCGCCCGTTGTGGAAACACAGCGGTAGCTCAGTCAGGTTAGAGCAGGATGTTCCTTCAAACCTCGTCGTGCAGGCCGGCACCTTTTGCATATGTTTCATGCGGTGAATGCAGGTGGAATTACAAAGGCAGCCTTGCGGGGTCGGGTTCGACTCCCGGCCGCAACTCCAGATTTTTCTGGCGCTGCGGACACTTCCACCACCTTTTGTCACCGCACCTTTAGATTTGAAGATGACAGGAAAGCCATCAATGAACGACACCAATTACAACGTGATCCAGGAGCCGGGTGCGGCACCGATCAAGCTGTGGACGCGCGGCGTGCCACTGGAAGACGAGGCCCGTGAGCAGCTGAAGAACATCGCGCGCCTGCCCTTCATCCACCAGTGGGTGGCGGTGATGCCCGACGTGCACCTTGGCAAGGGCGCAACCGTGGGCTCGGTGGTACCGACCATCGGCGCCATCATTCCGGCTGCGGTCGGCGTGGACATCGGCTGCGGCATGATCGCCACCCGTACCACGCTGACCGCCAGCGACTTGCCGGACAATCTGTCGGCGCTGCGCAGTGCGATAGAGCGCGCAGTGCCGCACGGCCGCAGCGTGACCCGTGGCGGCCGCGACAAGGGCAGCTGGGACACCGCGCCGGAGCTGGCGGTGGAAGGCTGGTCGCAGCTCGCGGCCGACTTCGCCCTGATCTGCGAGCGTCATCCCAAGCTGAAGAACACCAACAACCTCAAGCATCTGGGAACGCTGGGTACCGGCAACCACTTCGTCGAGGTGTGTCTGGATGAAGATCAGCGTGTGTGGTTCATGTTGCACTCCGGCTCGCGTGGCGTCGGCAATGCCATCGGCACCTACTTCATCGAGCTGGCCAAGCAGGAAATGCGTCGCTGGATGATCAACCTGCCAGACCAGGACCTGGCGTACCTGCCGGAAGGCAGCGCGCATTACGGTGATTACGTGTTCGCGGTGGACTGGGCACAGCGTTTCGCCCGTATCAACCGCGAGGTGATGATGCGCAATGTGGTTGCGGCCGCGCGTACGGTGATCAGCAAGCCGTTCGAGGCGCAGGCCGAGGCGGTCAACTGCCACCACAACTACGTCAACCGCGAGCATCACTTCGGCAAGGATGTGCTGGTGACGCGCAAGGGCGCGGTGAGTGCGCGCAAGGGCGAGATGGGCATCATTCCGGGCAGCATGGGCGCCAAGAGCTTCATCGTGCGCGGACTGGGCAACGAGGACAGCTTCCACAGCTGCAGCCACGGTGCCGGTCGCGTGATGAGCCGTACCAAGGCGCGCAAGCTGATCAGTGTGGATGACCACATCAAGGCCACCGCGCACGTGGAGTGCCGCAAGGACGCCGAGGTGGTGGACGAGTCACCGGCCGCCTACAAGTCGATCGAGGCGGTGATGGAGGCGCAGCGCGATCTGGTTGAGATCATGCATACCCTGCGTCAGGTGGTATGTGTGAAGGGATGAGGCAAGATGGCGCTCCACTGCGGTGGGGCGCCAAAGGAAGGCAAGACCATGGAAATGATTGAGATAGATGGAAGCCAGGGCGGCGGGCAGTTGCTGCGCTCTGCGCTGAGCTTGAGTCTGTGCACCGGCATTGGCTTTGCCATGCAGGATATCCGTGCCAAGCGCTCACGGCCGGGCTTGATGCGCCAGCATTTGACCGCGGTCACCGCTGCGGCGCGGATCAGCAATGCTCACGTGGAGGGCGCAGCCCTGGGCGCGACCACGCTGCGTTTCGTGCCGGGCATCGTGCAGGCGGGCGACTACCACTTCGCCATCGGCAGCGCCGGTTCGGCGACGCTGGTGCTGCAGACGGTGCTGCCCGCGCTGTGGCAGGCCTCCGCGCCCTCACGTGTGCGCCTGGAAGGTGGTACGCACAACCCGATGGCGCCGAGTGCCGACTTCATCAGCAGCTGCTATCTGCCGGCATTGGCGCGCATGGGCGTGCAGGCCGAGCTGCAGCTGCATGTACCGGGCTTCCATCCGGCCGGTGGCGGTGTGCTGGAGGCCACGGTGCAGCCGTGTCCGCAACTGCAAGCGCAGGAATTCAACGTGCGTGGGCCCTTGCAGGCGTTGGATGCGCAGGTACTGGTGTCGGGGCTGCCCGCCGCCATCGGCCAGCGTGAGCTGGATGTGCTGGCAAAGCGCTTCGGTGTGGACGCCCATCCGCGCCATGTGCAGGTGGTGCGGCCGGCCTTGGGTCCGGGCAACGTTGCCTCGATGACGGTGCGCCATGACAACCACATCGAGCATTTCGACAGCCACGGCGAGCGCGGGTTGGCTGCCGAGGACGTGGCTGGCCGGCTGGCCGACACCGCGCAGGCCTACCTGGACGGCGGCGCCTGCGTGGGCGAGCACCTGTCCGACCAGCTGTTGCTGCCGATGGCGCTGGCCGGCGGCGGCCGCTTCACCACCGCCACGCTCAGCGACCACCTGCGCAGCAATGCGCGGCTGATCGAGAAGTTCCTGCCGGTGGAATTCGACTGGCAACAGCGCGGACCACACTGGGAGGTATGGGTCAGCGCCTGATCGGCCCGGTTTGATCTTGCGCAAGGCATGGGGGCAACATCGGGTGTGCAATGGTGTCACCACCACCCTTCATCCAAGGAGAACTGCCATGTACAAGCGCATCCTGATCGCCACCGACGGTTCCGAGCTTTCCGCCAAGGGTCTGGCCAAGGGGCTGGAACTGGCCGCCCAGCTGGGCGCGCATGCCGACATCGTCACGGTTTCCGAGCCGTGGGCGGTGGGCATGTACGACGCCATGGGCTGGAGTGCCGGCTACGAGGCCAGCCCGGAGTACAAGAAGGACCGTGAGGAAGCCGCGCAGAAGATCCTGCAGCCGGCGCTGGCAGCCGCACACGCGGCCGATGTGGCCGATGTGCAGACCCACCACGTGCTGGACCGTTACGCCGCCGACGGCATCATCGACACCGCCAAGGCCTGCAACAGCGACCTGGTGGTGATGACCTCGCACGGCCGCCGTGGCGTCACCCGGGTACTGCTGGGCAGCCAGACCTCCGAGGTGCTGGCCCGCAGCACGGTCCCGGTGCTGGTGATCCGCTGAGGCGTTGAGCTCCCTCCCTTTTGCCGTAGGCAAAGGGGAGGGCCGGGGAGGGGTGCTTTCCGCCGTGAAGGCCTCGATTGGAGCGCCTTTGCCCCCTCCCTTTCGCGCAGCGAAGGGGAGGGTTGGGGAGGGGTGCTTCTTGCTGTGTCCCCAAAAAACCAGCACCCAGAATCAACAAAGCCCTCGAATCGAGGGCTTTGTTGTACCGGGTGAATGGGCTTGCTGGCCTTCAGGCTTGGCTGCCAAAAGCACCCCTCCCCAGCCCTCCCCTGCGCTTCGCGCAAGGGAGGGGGTAGAAGATCACCAGCTATACAGCTTCCAATACACCGGCTTGGTGCCGTCCTTGTCGCTGTCCATGCGGCCGTCACCGTCGCGGTCGTACATGTAGAACGGTGCGCCGCGTGACGGGGTCACCTTGACCATACGCAGGGTGCCGCCGACCCGGTATTCCTCGATGGTGTCGCCGTTGTCCATCGACTTGCGCGTGATATCCGCACCTTTGACATCTACCGGCGTCGCGCCTTCGCCGAGGGAGGCGCAGCCGGCCAGGGCCAGCAGGGGAATCAGCAGCAGGGATTTCATGGGGTCGCATCCTTCGGTGGGAATGGTTCGATTATGCCTGTCCACATGCGGCAACGGTCCGCCGCGTAGAATCAGCGCATGAGCAGATTAGTCCTTATAGACGGTTCCAGTTACCTGTACCGCGCGTTCCACGCGCTCCCGCCACTGACCAACGCCAATGGCGAGCCGACCGGCGCGCTGTTTGGCGTGGTCAACATGCTGCGTTCCACGCTGAAAGAGAAGCCCGAGTACGTCGCCTTCGTGGTCGATGCGCCTGGCAAGACCTTCCGCGACGACATGTATGCCGAGTACAAGGCCAACCGTCCGCCGATGCCCGACGACCTGCGCTCGCAGGTGCAGCCGATGTGCGACATCGTGCAGGCGCTGGGTATCGACATCCTGCGCGTTGACGGCGTGGAAGCCGATGACGTGATCGGCACGCTGGCGCTGGCGGCCGCTGCGGATGGACTGGAAGTCACCATTTCCACCGGCGACAAGGACTTCGCCCAGCTGGTGCGTCCGGGCGTGGTGCTGGTCAATACCATGACCGGCAGCCGCACCGATTCGGATGCGGCAGTGATCGACAAGTTCGGCGTGCGCGCCGATCAGATCGTTGATTACCTGGCCTTGATGGGCGACAGCGTCGACAACGTGCCGGGCGTGGAAAAGTGCGGTCCCAAGACCGCAGCCAAGTGGCTGGCCGAATACAACGATCTGGACGGCGTGATTGCCGCCGCACCGGGCATGAAGGGCAAGATCGGCGAGAACCTGCGCGCCGCGCTGCCGCGTCTGCCCTTGAACCGCGATCTGGTCACCATTCGCACCGACGTGCCGCTGGAACAGGGGCCGCGCGATCTGCAGCTGCGGGAGCAGGACGTGGAGTCGCTGCGCGGCCTGTACGCGCGTTACGGCTTCACCCAGGCGCTGCGTGAGTTGGGTGGGGTTGCCGCGCCGGACGTCGCTGCCGACAGCAAGCCCAGTATGCGCGGCACCGCTGCGGGCTATGCCAAGGCGGCCGATAGCGAGCCGGTTGTTGGCCTTGATCCAGCGATGGCGGAAAAGGGCGAATACGAAACGGTACTCACCACCGAACAATTGCAGGGCTGGGTGGAGCGCCTGCAGGCCGCCGACGAGTTCGCCTTCGATACCGAAACCGATGCGCTGGATGCGATGCGCGCCAACCTGGTCGGTATCAGCCTGGCGGTAGAGGTCGGCAAGGGCGCCTACATCCCGGTCGGTCATATCTATCCGGGTGCGCCCGCACAGCTGCCAATGCAGCAGGTGCTGGATGCGCTGAAGCCGCTGCTGGAGGACGCCAGCAAGAAGAAACTTGGTCAGCATGGCAAGTACGACATCCATGTGCTGCGCCGCCACGGCGTCGACGTGCAGGGTTATGCCGACGACACCATGCTGGAAAGCTTCGTGCTCAACTCCACCGCTACCCGTCACGACATGGACTCGCTGGCGCAGCGCTACCTCGGCTACACCACCACCAAATTCGAGGAAGTGGCGGGCAAGGGGGCGAAGCAGATTTCATTCGCCCAGATCGGCATCGACGAAGCCGGTGCCTACGCTGCCGAGGACGCTGACATCACCTTGCGCCTGCACCGCGTGCTGGGCCCGCAGCTGGCGGCGCTGCCGTCGTTGCAGAGTGTGTATCGCGATATCGAAATGCCGCTGGTGCCGGTGCTTGCACGCATCGAGGCCAACGGCGTACGCATCGATGCGACCGAACTGAAACGGCAGAGCAGCGATCTGTCCGCCCGCATGCTGGCCGCACAGCAAAAGGCCACCGAGCTGGCCGGCCACACCTTCAATCTGGATTCGCCGAAGCAGTTGCAGGCAGTGTTGTTCGATGAGCTTGGCCTGCCAGCGTTGGTGAAAACCCCCAAGGGCCAGCCCAGCACCAATGAAGAGGCGCTGGAAGCGATTGCCGAGCAGCATGAGCTGCCGCGGATCATCCTTGAGTACCGCGGGCTGGCCAAGCTGCGCAGCACCTATACCGACAAACTGCCGGAGATGGTCAACCCGGACACCGGCCGCGTCCACACCAGCTATCACCAGTCAGGTGCGGCGACTGGGCGTTTGTCGTCCTCCGACCCCAACCTGCAGAACATCCCGGTGCGCACCGACGATGGTCGTCGCATCCGTCAGGCCTTTGTCGCACCGCCGGGGCGTAAGCTGATGGCCTGCGACTACTCGCAGATCGAGCTGCGGATCATGGCGCATCTGTCAGAAGATCCGGGTCTGGTGCGCGCGTTCGAGCAGGGCGCCGACGTGCACCGCGCTACTGCTGCTGAAGTGTTCGGGCGCGCGCTGGACGAAGTGACGCCGAACGAGCGCCGCGCGGCCAAGGCGATCAACTTCGGCTTGATGTATGGCATGAGCGCGTTCGGTCTGGCCAAGAACCTCGGTATCGACCGTGGCCAGGCGCAGGATTATGTGGCGCTGTATTTCAGCCGCTATCCGGCGGTGCGCGATTTCATGGAGCGCATGCGTGTACAGGCACGTGAGCAGGGTTATGTGGAAACCCTGTTTGGCCGCCGCCTGTATTTGAACGACATCAACGCCCGCAACCAGGGCCTGCGCGCCGGCGCCGAGCGCGCTGCCATCAACGCACCGATGCAGGGCACCGCCGCGGACATCATCAAGCGCGCGATGGTCAGCGTGGACGGCTGGCTGCAGGGGCACAGTGACAAGGCCAAGATGATCCTGCAGGTGCATGATGAACTGGTGTTCGAGGCGGACATCGCATTCATCGACACTTTGCGCACCGAAGTTGAGCAACGCATGGCAGCGGCTGCGAGCCTGCGTGTACCCTTGGTTGTTGATACCGGAATCGGTGAAAATTGGGACGAAGCGCATTGATTTTCTGGTTTCTTAACTAGAAAGTTTAGTAAATGAAACAATGCGTCGCGTTACAGCGCATTTAGTAAATCGCGGTGTTATTCAGCAGATGAATCTGTCCTTAATTCTTTTGAGAAGACCACAGAATCTTCACGATTCATCAAGGTTGGGAATGCTCATATAGTCCGCGACAGACGCAACGTCTGTCGCGGATCTCTCCCATCCCCTGGAGCAGATCTCGGAGCGGGGATTCCTCCCCAAATGCCCGCTCCCCGGCCCCGTCGACCCCCCCCTGGTCGGCGGGGCTTCTTTTTTTGCGCGAATGAAATCACTCAGGCAGGCGTTGATGTCGCCCAGCTGATCGCATCATCTTTATCCGCGATGGCCGAGGATGGCGTCATCGAGTGATGGAGGGGAATCATGTCTGACCTGTTCGCACTGGCGATGCCTTGGTGGGAGTTCATCCTGCGCGCGGTGATCGTCTATGTCGTGGTGTTGGTGATGGTGCGGCTGGCAGGCAAGCGCACGCTGGGCCAGTTCACCCCGTTCGACATGTTGTTGCTGGTGTTGTTGGGCAACGCCGTGCAGAACGCCTTGCTGGGGGCGGACACGTCATTGGGTGGTGGCTTGTTGTTGGCGCTGACGTTGATCAGCTTGAACTACTTCGTGGGCTGGATCACTACCCGCAGCCCAGCCGTGGAGCGGATGATCGAAGGTGAGCCAGTGGTGCTCGCGCGTCACGGCCATGTGCTGCAGAAGGTGCTGCGGCGCGAGTTGGTGAGCAAGGCCGATTTCGCCAAGGCGATGCGCGATGCAGGTTGCGACGACGTGGATGAAGTAGACCTGGCGTTACTGGAAACCAACGGCCACATCACCATCATCCTCAAGAAGGACAGAATGTAGTGGGCCGCCCAAGGAAGCGATAGGGTGGACCACGCAGCGCAACAAGTTAGAGCATCACTCACCAGAGCGAAGCTGATTAAATAACAAAGAAAGGCAGG
>NZ_JBRRCU010000056.1:0-30897 GCF_056759195.1 Stenotrophomonas sp. STEN083
GGGGGGGGGGTTTCCCGGATAGGGCCCGAGTCACGGCCCCCCCCTTGGGGGGCGGGGGCAAACCGGGTCCCCCCCCCGCGCCCGGGGGCTCGGCTCTACAGGGTTTTGGGGATTTCCGGCTTCGCGGCTGACGCCGCTCCCACAAAAAAACAAAAAAAAGCGCGGATCGCTTGATCCGCGCTTGAGACGGCGAGGGAGAGGGACCCGCCGGCTCTTTACTCAGTAACGCAGGTTCTGCTGCCAGTAGGTTTCGATCTGGCGGACCAGCGGGTCCGGCAGCGGTACGTAGTCGAGCTGGCGGGCCTGGGCGTCGCCGTTGGCGTAGATCCAGCGGAAGTACTCAACCGCGGCCTTGGCGCCTTCGGCACTCTTCGGCTGCTTGCGCATCAGGATGAAGTTGGTAGCGGTGATCGGCCATGCCTGCTCGCCCGGTGCGTTGGTCATCACCAGGTAGAAGTCACGTGCATTGGCCCAGTCGGCGCTGGCAGCAGCGGCCGAGAAGGTCTCGTCACGCGGCTGCACGAAGTTGCCGGCGGCGTTCCTCATGCGCGAGAAGGTCAGGCGGTTCTGCAAGGCGTAGGAGAACTCGACGTAACCGATCGAGCCACGGATCTGCTTGACGTAGGCGGCGACGCCTTCGTTGCCCTTGCCACCAATGCCGACCGGCCACTGGACGCTGGTGCCTTCACCAACGGTGGTCTTCCAGTCGGCGTTGACCTTGGACAGGAAGTTGACGAAGTTGAAGGTGGTGCCCGAACCGTCGGAACGGTGCACGACGGTGATTTTGGTGTCCGGCAGGGTCAGGCCGGCGTTGAGCGCGGCGATGGCCGGGTCATTCCACTTGGTGATCTTGCCCAGGAAGATGTTGGCCAGGGTCGGGCCATCCAGCTTCATTGCACCGGCTTCCACGCCCGGCACATTGAGCACCGGCACCACGCCGCCGATCACCGACGGGAACTGCACCAGACCGGCCGAGGCCAGTTCTTCTGGCTTCAACGGCGCATCGGACGAACCGAAGTCGACAGTGTTGGCCTTGATCTGGGCAATGCCGCCGCCCGAACCGATCGACTGGTAGTTGATGCGGTTGCTGGTGGCGGCGCTGTAATCAGCCGACCACTTGGACATGACCGGGTAGATGAAGGACGCGCCAGCGCCGGTGACATCGGCAGCGTTGGCGGCGAACACGGACGACGCTGCGAGGATGGCTACAGCGGCGCGCGATTTGATGGCGTGGATCACGAATGGCTCCTGGGAGTTGATGTGCGGTGGTTTCCGCCCCGGCGCCTATTCCATAACCATTTGATGACAGCGCAGCGTCTGTCATATGACGCACATATGACAGTGACGCATGTGATCAGAATGCCGCTTCAACCTCGCTGGGTAGCGGGTAGCTACGGCCCTTTGGTAGCAGCTTGAAGCTACGCACAGGCAGCTCTTCGCGGGCTTCCACACAGTCACCTTTGCCATCTTCGTGGTTCACGGTTGAACTGCCGCGTTCCCGGATTGTCAGCGTTGCCCAGCCTTGCGCCGGGGAGGGGCCAACTTCCAACGTGCGCTTTGTTTCATGGAATTCACCGGCGCAGCGGGTGTCCCATTCACCGCCGCTGCTGGACACCACGATCTGCCCGGTAATTGCTTCCAGCATGTTGCCGTTGAACACCAGCAGCTGCAGGCGGGTTTCGCTGAACGGGTTGGGCTGCGAGGAGTTGCTGCGTGAGCTGCGCACGCCGAACGCGCGAACGCCGGGCGAGAGGTTGTAACGCGCGGTATCCAGAGCGACGCTGTCGACGTGGATGGCATCGCTGCTCATCACGTTGGGCAGGCGGAGTGCCGCGCGTGGACGCAGGCTGGTGCTGTCGACAACCAGCACATCCAGGTCGCCCGACTGGGAGTCACCATTGGGTCCCTCCGGGCCCAGAAACGGCACCGCGATCAAGGTCAAGGAAGTATCAGCAGGCCATACCCGGCAAGCGCTGCGCTCGGCATCGATGGCCCAGCCAGGACGGTCGGGCAGTGCGTTGCCATCGCGTTGCTGGTAGGCCTGGGTGATGCGCGCAGCGCTGTCATCGCCGCAATCCTGGGCGAAGGCAGTGAAGGGGAGGGAAAGCAGCAGTACGAGCAGGCAGGTGCGCATGGGGCCATCCAATAGATGCGCCCCCTGATGTGTGTTGTGGGAGCGGCGTGAGCCGCGAAGCTTACACAGCTTCAGCATGCGGCATTGCTCGTGCGCCCCGCTGTTGTGGGAGCGGCGTCAGCCGCGAAGCTGAAACACCTTCAGATTGCGGTAGACGCTTGCGCACAAGCGCCGCCAGCTTCGCGGCTTACGCCACTCCCACAATAAAAGCAGCGGAAACGACGAACGCCCCTTGCGGGGCGTTCGTGGTGTTGCATGCAACCAATGCTTACCAGAAGAACTGCAGGCGAGCTTCCAGGATGTCCGGCTTGTCGCTGACGAACTTCTTGCTCGACGAGGAGTACTTGTTGCTGTCGACCATCACGTAGTTCAGCGAGGCCTTGAAGTTGGAACGCCAGTACCAGTTGGCGCCAACGGTCCAGATGTCCATCTTGCCACCGAGCACGCCGTCCACCAGCGGGGTGCCGCCGACCACGGCCGGGGCCTTCAGGCCGCCGTCGTTGAGATCAATGTGATCGAAGCGTGCGCCCAGCTGCCACATGCCACGGCCCGGCTCATCCGGCAGGCCCAGGCTCGGGGTGCCGCCCTTGTAACCCCAGGTCTCGCCGGTGACGTTCCATACGCCGCTGATGTAGTAGCCGTCGGTGCTGTAGTTGTCGTGGTCATAACGCTTCGCCTTGGAGCTGTAGTACTCGCCCTGTGCCTTGAACGGGCCGCGCACGTACATGGCTTCAGCGCCGATGGTGCTCAGGCGGTCAGTGTCCTTCAGGTCGCTGCTGTCGACCAGGCGCACGGTGGCAAGGTCCGCGTTCGGACGCGCGCGCAGGCGCAGCAGATCAGCGTCGGTGTCGTAGTCGACGTAGCTCAGGCCCAGGTGCAGGAAGTTGCCCTTCTCGTTGATCGGGGCAAAGGTGCCTCGCACGCCGTAGCCACTGCCGTGGGCCAGGTCACGGGTCAGCTCACGGCCGAAGGCCGACGCGGTGACCGACCAGTTGGCATCGCCAACGCCGTAGCCAACGCCGAGGCGGCGGGCAACTGCGTAGGTGTTGGTGACGGTTGCCTTGGAGATGAAGTCGTTGTTCTTGGTGCTGGACAGTTCTTCCAGGCTGTTCGGCTGCTTGTACTGGCCGGCCTGCAGGAAGTGGTTGCTGTTGCCGCCCAGCTTGTACTTGACGTTGGTGTCCAGGAACTTGTCAGCCTTGGCGTCATAACCGACCACCCACTCGATGTTGCCCGGGCCCTTGCCCTTCAGTACCAGCTCGGCACGGCGCAGTTCGAATTCGCTGTCCTTGCCGTTCTTGGCGACGCCGTTCAAGTCGGCCTTGTCATTGCTGAACCAGTTGCCGTCGGCCTGGACCAGGCCTTCGAAGGTGATTTCGGAACCGCCAATAACGTCGATGGCGACTTCAGCGTGTGCAGCCGGCGCGAACAGTGCAGCAGCCACGGCCGCAGTGAGGAGTTGGCGATGCAGTTTCATTGGGTGGGTAGCCTTGCAGGCAGTTGGAGGTTGCTGCGAAGGCTAGGGCGTAAAGATTGCGTAAATGTGACAGTTCGGCGACCAGCTTTGGCCCCGTGACACAAGGGCCTGCGTATTTGGCCTATGGGCTGTTACGGGAAAGTGTCGTGCAGATGGCAGCCGCCGACGCTCAGGCAGCGTCGGCGGTCTTGTCCTTGAAGTGGCAGAGGTCGCGGATAACGCACTGCGGACAATCGGGCTTGCGCGCCTTGCACACATAGCGCCCATGCAGGATCAGCCAGTGGTGCGCATCCTGCAGAAATTCTTCCGGAATGACCTTCATCAGGCCATCCTCGACCACCCGCACGTCTTTGCCCGGGGCCAGCCCGGTGCGGTTGGAGACGCGGAAGATATGCGTGTCCACTGCCATCGTCGGCTGGCCGAAGGCGGTATTGAGCACCACGTTGGCGGTCTTGCGGCCAACCCCGGGCAGTGCTTCCAGTGCCGCACGTTCGGCCGGCACTTCGCCACCGTATTTCTCAACCAGGATCGCGCAGGCGGCAATCACGTTCTTGGCCTTGGCGTTGAACAGGCCGATGGTGGCGATGTAAGGCTTCAGCCCTTCTTCGCCCAAGGCAAGAATGGCTTGGGCGGTATTGGCCGCCGGGAACAGCTTGCGGGTGGCCTTGTTGACGCCCACATCGGTGGCCTGCGCCGACAAGGTCACTGCCACCAGCAGCTCGAACGGCGTGCTGTATTCAAGCTCGGTGGTCGGATGCGGATTGAGCTCGCGCAGGCGGGTGAACATCTCCCGCACTTCGGCGGCAGTCATGCGCTTGCTGCCGCGCGTCGAAGCTGTCTTCGGAGACGCAGCTTTCTTTGCCATGGCAGTTTTCACCGCGATTTTCTTTGCGCCGACTTTCCGGGCGGCTGCGTTGCCAATCGTCGTTTTCTTCACAGCTGCTGACTTCATGTTCCGGGATTTCCTGCCGCCCTCGCCTTGGCCCGGGCCAGGATGGCTGCCGCCGCAGAGGGCAGGGCAGGCTTGTTGTCTGCAACCGGCGGTGGCGCACGACGCGCTTGGCGCTCGGCATCACGGCGTTCAAGCCGTGCGGTACGGGCTCGATGGCGCTCACGTGCGGCCCAGGCCGTGTGCAGTTGTTGTTGGGCCTGCTGCAGTTGCTGCGGCAGTTCAGGGTGCGCGGGATCCAACAGTTTGTCGCCGGGCTGTGGTTGGTAGTCCATCAGCCCGGCGCGCAGCGCCGCATCCAGATCATCGTCCAGTACGAACTGCAGCAGTTGGCGTGGTGTGGCGCTTGCGTTGGACATGGACAACTCAGCGATTCTTGAATTCCGGCTTGCGGCGTTCCAGGAAAGCGCTGGTGCCTTCACGCATGTCATCGGTGGAGAACACCAGGCCGAACTGCGCGCTTTCGTATTCCAGTCCTTCCTCGATAGCGCACTCACCACCGACATTGATCGCATCAAGAATGCCGCGCAGGGCCAGCGGTGCCGCGTTGGCCAACTGCTCGGCCAGCTTGGTGGTCTCTGCTTCCAGCTCGGCGGCTGCCACCACGCGGTTGACCAGGCCCAATTGCTGGGCGCGCTCGGCGCTGATCGGCGCACCGAGCAGGCAAAGTTCCAGCGCGGCCGCACGGCCAGCAAGGCGCAACAGGCGCTGGGTGCCGCCGAAACCCGGTACCAGACCCAGATTGATCTCCGGCTGGCCGACCTTGGCGCTGTCGGCGGCGATGCGCAGGTGGCATGCCATGGCCAGTTCCATGCCGCCGCCCAGTGCGAAACCGTTCACCATTGCGATGACCGGCTTGTTCAGGCGTTCAATCCGGCGCATCAGGCGCTGCCCGACCAGCGAGAAGTCGCGGCCCTGAACCGGGGTCAGCGTGTTCATTTCGGAGATGTCCGCCCCGGCCACGAAGGCTTTGCTGCCGGCGCCCGTCAGGACAACAACTCTTACGTCCTCGGCCAATGCTGCCTCGGCAAAGGCCGCATCCAGCGTTTCCAGAGTCAGCCGGTTGAGGGCGTTGAGCTTTTCCGGGCGCTGCACGGTGATGGTGCGGACGCCTGCGTGGGTGCTGATCGAAACCGGTGACTCGGACATAGGGGTGAAAGCCTCGAAACGTTAAAAAAAAGTAATGAATTGAACTCTTTCAATCGAAGACGGTCATAGGTGAGCGTCGTCAGTGGCGGACAGCCTTTGTGACGGCTATCCTAACCCGTCGCCTCTAGCGGCATGTTTGCCCTGAGACACCATTCCTGGAGAACTGTTTGATGAAGTTGCGTTCTATTGCGGTCGCCGTGGCCGCCCTGGCCGTCACCGGCACCGCTTTCGCCCAGGACATCGCGTCCGAAAAGGGCAAGCTGAGCTATTACTTCGGCTATGACTACGGTAACAACCTGGCCGAACTCACCGGCCGTGGCGAGCAGCTGGATATCGCTTCGGTGGTGAAGGGTCTGCAGGATGCCTATGCCAAGAAGCAGCCGGCGATCACCGCCGATCAGCTGAAGCCGGCCGTTGAAGCCTTCCAGCGTCGCGAGCAGGGCCGTGCCCAGGCCGCCAAGGCCGAGTACGAAAAGGCCGCCGCTGAAAACAAGACCCGCAGCGACCAGTTCATTGCCGCCAACAAGGCCAAGGCCGGCGTGCAGACCCTGGCCAGCGGCGTGCAGTACCGCGTGATCGAAGCCGGTGCCGGCGCCAAGCCGACCCAGGCCAGCACCGTCGCCCTGGAAGTTGCCGGTCCGTTCCCGTACGGCCAGCGTCCGACCGAAGCTCGCCCGGCACAGTCGATTCCGTCGATCAAGCTGAGCGAAGTGGAAATGGCTGCCATGCGCGAAACCCTGCTGCAGATGCCGGCTGGCGCCAAGTGGGAAGTCACCCTGCCGGCGGACAAGGCTTATGGTGCCGACCCGCGTACCCCGTTCCCGCCGAACGTGGCAGTGCAGTTCGAGATCAAGCTGGTCAGCGTCAAGTAATAGCGACCATGTGATGGTATAGAAAGCGCCGGTGGCAACACCGGCGCTTTCTTTTTGCCCGAAATTCGTACGGGATTGCCGGTAGTGCCGAGCCATGCTCGGCAGAAGCTCTACCAGCGATACCAGCAGCCCTTCATCATCGATCAGCCTGATGCGCGCTACTGGCCAAGGCAGCAGGAGCCGACCATCGAACTCAGGTAGTTGCAGGCTAGGTGGCTAGCCAGTGGTGTGCAAAAACAAAAGAAGAGCCGGCGCCATCCAGGTGCCGGCTCTTTGTTCACAACACAGTGCTGATTCCGGACGAGTGGCTGGTGAAGCCCCTGCCGAGCATGGCTCGGCACTACCGGCAATCTCTGCTCGACTGGATTTACGGCGTCGTCACCTTGGCCGCACATGTACGGATGCCAGCCTGCTCAACCGTGTTGATCATGCTGGCGGCTTTCAGCGAGGCTGCAGTGTCGTTCATGCAGCGCAGGTAGAGAGCACGGTTGCCGTTGGCGGTTGTGCGGCACAGGCGGTCCTGTGCCTGCACATTGGCGCCTGCGATCAAGCCCGGGTTCTTGAACAGCTTTACCCCCGTATCGCAGCTGCCGATGCGGGCGGTGCCTGCATTCAAGCTCCAGCCTTCGTCGACAAACGCCGCCAGGGTGAGGTCGACCATGCGTCCGGCGTCGGTATTGGCGCTGTTGGCCGGCTCCATCAACGCATCGGGTATCAACACACTTTCAAAGTGCGAGAACGTTGAACCGCCAGCGACCACCGCCGGTGCATACAGCAGCGGGCGTCCGCTGGCATCGGCGCCGGCATAGCGTCCGGCAACCTCTCCCAATGCCGCGGTCAGAACGTTACCCGCCTGTGCCGCTGCCTTGATCAGATTGGCATCGGCGAGGTTGACGCTCAGGGTCGGGATGGTGGCGTTGACGCTGGCATCTTCCGCCATGCCTGGTGCCGTGCCTGGATCACCGGAGCTGGCGACATTGCCGATGATCGCCGCGACCGCGCCTGCGGCCTGGGCGTTGGCGGCTTTGATCTCGAACGCGCAGCCGCCGCGATTGATGTAGGCGACCTTGCCGCTGAGGCTGCCGGCGGGGATCGCTTCGCAGCCATCGGCGCTGTCAGCCCCGCTGCCATCGTTGGCAATGGCAACCGGACCGCTGAAGTTGGCGGGAGTGGCTGGTGGACCGAACGATGCAGTGCCAAAGAACTGCGTTACCACGCTACTGCCGTTGACCGACAGGATGACGGCAGGATCCAGCCACAGTGGCGTTTGCGCCCTGGTGGTTGCGCCATTCCAGGCAGGTGCGCCACGGGTCTTGATGGATGTGGCGCGCAGCGCATTGGTCATGCTTGCTTCGGTGAAGCGCTTGCCGGACAGGTTGTCGAAGGCGTTCTCGGTGTAGACGTCGGAGTAGCCGTAGTACTGCGGAATGCCGACGCGTTCGCCCAGCCTGCCGGTGCTGTAGCCGACGAAGCCGGAGAAGCCAAGGCCATGGCCGATCTCATGCATCACCACATCGAGGAAGCTGATCAGGTTGGCGGGCGCATTGCCGTCCAGTCCGTAGTACCAGCCCGAGCCGGTCATGCACGGCGTGCCGTCCGGATTGCTGCCGCCCAGATTGTTGTTGAAGCGACTGGTGATGTCGGTGCCGGCGGCACTGATGGTGATGCGGCTGCCATTGAGGGCATTGGCCAAGGGCGCGTGATAGATCATGCCCAGCTCAGCGCCTGCCGGTGGCGTGGTGGCGATCCACGATGCGCCTGCCGAGCCCAAGGTGCCGCCGGTAGCGGTGCAGGTGAGGTCCTGAAAGCTGGCGCCGACGAAGGTCTCCACATCGCTTTGCAGTACTGCGCCCCATAGATCGGCGGCGAACTGATAGACGATGCGGCGTTGCTCGCCAACACTCTTGCCGGGATTGCCGCCTTCAGGTGCGCGGACGGTGGGATCGTTGAGGCCTTTGCCGGCAGGATCCTGATTGATTGGAGTGATGATGGCAGCATGTGCGGTGGTACCGAGCAGCGCGCAGCCGATGACGGCGGAAAGTAGCAGCGTCTTCATTCGGACACCTCCTGCTTGCCATGCGAAAGCGGCGCGCCGTTCTCCAGAATCTGCACTTCACCTGCGGCGTTGCGTTCAACGCTCAATGAAGTCAGCGTGGACAGCGGCAGATCGGCCGTGCTCATGCCATTGCTGTGCAGGCGTATGGTCTTGGCGGCATCGGTGCCAGTCTGCGGAATGCGCGCCCAGGCGGCATTGGTGCCGGCGGCGCTGCGGCTTGCCGAGGGCATTGCGTTGGCTTTATCGGTAAGCGCCCGGATTTCTGTATCCGTGAGTTTGCGCAGTTTGCCGGTCTTGGCATCGATGCCGGCAACCATGCCGCTTTCGGTAGGGGTACTTGGGTTGCCGTCCGTTGGCGGCTCATGGGCCTGTACTGAAAGGCTGGCGGACAGTGCCAGCGCCGATAACAACAAGGAGGGTTTTGCCATTCTCATTTCCGAGCTCCGCTTACAGAGTGAAAAGCGATAAGGCTCCATCCATATGCAGGCGAGGCATGCGACGAACAGCCACGCTGATCGAACGCGCATCTCGCGCATCGGATGGTTCGTGTTCCCCCTGTCGGCAAGCTGAGTGTGCCCTTGGATGAACCGACGCTCAACCACAATTTGATGGACGTCACATAATGAATGGGCTCGGGAGGCGTCTGAGCCGCTGAATCTGCCCGGGCGTTTGTCGCTGCATTGCCATCTGGACAAGGCAAATCCCTTGCTATCAAAGGCGGGTAACTGGTCCGAAAGTGCGCCTCGCGTTACGCTAGTGTGATGTCGGAATTGATGGATGCACCTGCTCGTGTCATCTCCAGCCCATGTATTGGCATCTGCGCGCTTGATGAGCAGGGCTATTGCCGTGGCTGCTGGCGCAATGGTGCCGAGATCGGTGGCTGGATGCGCATGAGCGAGGACGAGCGGCGACGCGTCATGGCCCAGGAACTGCCAAGGCGCTCACGCGATGCGCTGGCATTTGCTGAGCAGCTGCAGGGCCGTGACCGCCTGCAGCAGGCCTTGATGCCACTGACGCAGACGCCGACCGGGCCGGGCTGGAACCGGTCTGAACTGGAAGATCTATTGCCGCCCGGACCGCCGGTGGAAGCCGCGGTATTGGCCGGTCTGGTGCCGCGTGCGCACGGCACGCAGGTGATTTTGACCCGTCGTACCGAAGCGCTGCGCAACCACGGCGGACAAGTCGGGTTTCCCGGTGGCCGCATCGAAACCGTCGATCGCAATCCGCTGGCCGCTGCCCTGCGTGAGAGCGACGAAGAAATAGCTTTGCCGCGCAGTCAGGTATTGGCCTTGGGCTATCTGGACCCCTTCATCACCATCACCGGGTTCCGGGTGACGCCAGTGGTCGCGGTGGTGGACCCGGCGTTCATCGCGCGTCCCGAACCCGGTGAAGTAGCCGAGGTATTCGAAGTACCGCTCGATTACCTGATGGACCCGGCCAATCTGCGCCAGGTGGATATCGAGCATGGTGGACGCGTCCGCCATGTCATGGAGTACAGCTGGCCCGGGCAGCGCATCTGGGGTGCGACCGCCGCCATTCTCTACAACCTTCGCCGTCGTTTGGAGCAGCTGGCATGAGCCAGGCAGGGAATTCGTGGACCACGCTGGTTGATGCAGCGGATCTGGCCAATGTCTTGGCGCAGCCCGAATTGCGCGTGGTCGATGCCCGCGCTATTGCCAGCACTGCGTTGCGGGTGGTGGACGCACGCTACTCGCTGGCCGACAAGCAATCCGGTATGGCTGGCTATACGGCCGGGCATATCTCCGGTGCGGTCTACGCCGATCTGGAGAAGGATCTGTCGGACATGCGCAAACAAGGGCATGGCCGGCATCCGCTGCCTGACAGTGCGATCTTTGCAGCGCAGTTGGGGCGTTGGGGCATTGCCCCCGATACACAGGTGGTGGTCTACGATGCGGCCGACGGCAGCATGGCGGCAGCGCGCCTGTGGTGGTTGCTGCAACTGATTGGCCATCGCAAGGTCGCCGTGCTTGATGGCGGTTTGGCTGCATGGCAGGCAGCAGGGCACGCACTTGATGCGGCTCCGGTTGCGACGCCATCGTTGCCCGCCTACCCAGGGCAATTCGATATGACCCAGGTAGTCAGTGCCGATGAGGTGCAGTCGCGCTTGTCGCAGACGCCAGCCTGGCTGCTGGACGCGCGTGCCGGTGAGCGTTATCGCGGCGAAGTCGAGCCCTTGGATCGGGTCGCCGGGCACGTGCCCGGCGCGCTGAACCGGCCGTTCGGCATGAACCTGCGTGATGGTCGTTTCCGTCCAGCACAGGAGCTGCGCGCTGAGTTGGCGCCGCTGTTGTCCGGGCAGGCGCCGGAGCAGATGGCGGTGATGTGTGGTTCGGGCGTCACCGCTTGTCATCTCGCCCTCGCGTTTGCGCATGCCGGTATGCCCGGGCTGCGTGTGTTCAGTGATTCCTGGAGTGGCTGGTCCAGTGATGCAAACAGGCCAGTTGCTACAGCTTGAGTAATCAGTACGCCGCGAGTGGGCGCGGTGCCGATGGGTATGAATGCTTCGGGGGAAGCGTGCGTTCATTGAAATGGCTAGTCGTAGCGCTGTTGGCGGCAGTTCTTGGTGCATGCAATGCGCCAGGCAGCGGCTTGTCCGGCGATGCTGCGCGTCAGTATCTGCGCGAGGTTGAACAGTGGCGGACACAGCGTCTGACCGAGCTGCGCGCACCCGATGGTTGGCTCAGCTACACCGGCTCGGGCCGGCTCAAGACCGGTGCTTATCGGGTGGGCAGCGCTGCGGCCAATGATGTCGTGTTGCCCAGTGGCCCTGCCGAGCTTGGTTTCCTGCAGGTGGGCCGTGATGGTGAAGCTACCTTCACCGCAGGTACCCGCGCGGGTGCACAGATGAACGGCCAGCCGCTGCAGCAGGCGGTGCTGGTGCCTGGGGTCGCCCATGTCAACGAGGCCAGTCGCGTTGAAGTGGGTGACTCGGAGTTCTATCTGGTGCGCACCGGCAGCATCCTGGGCTGGCGCTACCGTGACCCGCAATCCCCGCGCCGCCTCGCGTTCACGGCTATCGAACATTTCCCGGTAGATCCGAAATGGAATGTCAGCGCGCAATGGCGGCCGTTCCCGACGCCCAAGCAGGCAGTACTGCTGACCTCGATCGGCACGCCGTTGCCGGCGGTTGTGCCGGGTGAGGCAGTGTTTGAGGTCAATGGGCGCAGCTATCACCTGCAGCCGGTGCTGGATGAGGCCGCACCGCCATCACGGCGCTTGTTCTTCCTGCTGTCGGACCGTACCAGTGGTCGCGAGACCTATGGTGGTGCGCGTTATGTGTACGCGGCGATGCCCACCGACGGCGTAGTGCAGTTGGACTTCAATCGCGCCGAAAACCCGCCCTGCGCGTTCACCCCGCACGTGGTGTGTCCAATTGCGCCGGCCATCAACCGGCTGGATCTTGCGGTGACTGCAGGCGAAAAGTTCCAGTACCTGCCGCAGTAAGTGGCTGCCAGGGTGTTGCTCAGTCCGGCAGCTGCTGCAGGTCGATGGCGCGCAGCACCAGTTCCCACGGGAACATCGGGCCCGGATCGAGCTTGCGCTGCACGCTGATGCCGGGATCATCGCTGGCCGGCTCCAAGGCCGTGTCCAACTGCTCATGGCCGGCGATGTAACGCAGCGATGGTACCGCCTGCGGCAGCCATTCCAGCAGCCTTACCAACGCGGCGATCTGCGCTTCCGGGTAGGGCTCGCTCATGGCCTGGTTGTTGGAGTCGAACCAGTTCGGCCAGCGGCCCCGGTTGACCAGCTCGATGCCGATCGAGCGCGGGTTGATGCCGCGTACGTGGTGGGCAACGCGGTCCAGCGCGATGTATTGCTGGATGCTGCCATCGCGGTCGATGTAGTAGTGGCCGCTGTTGCCGCTGCCGTTGTCGTAGAGCGCACGTTCGCCGTATTCGCGCGCCGTGGACAGGTCCGGCAGCTCGGTGCAGTGGATCACCACCAGGTCGATATCGGTGGACTTGCGCTGCGCCAACTGGTGTTCGTAGGGCAGCGGTTTGGCAATGATGGGGGGCGGCAGGTGCATGTGTGGATGCTAGCATTCGCCCATGATTTCCCCCACGACTTGCCGCCAGCCATGAGCCGCGGCCACTGCATTCTGTCGCACGGCTTCGAGAGCGGCCCGGACGCCACCAAGGTCACCGCGCTGGCGGATGTTGCCGAACGCCTGGGCTGGAGCCACGAACGTCCGGATTACACCGACCTGGACGCCAAACACGAGATCAGCCGGGTCGGCGATGTGCCGGCGCGGCTGCAGCGGCTGATCGAGCGGGCAGCCGAGAAGGCCGCGCAGGGCCCGCTTGTGCTGGCCGGGTCGAGCCTGGGCGCCTATATCTCCGCGATCACCTCGCTGCAGGTGCCGGTGGCCGGGCTGTTCCTGATGGTGCCGCCGACCACGATGGGGCCCATGCCGGCGTTGGATGCCGCTGCGGTGCCGATCAGCGTGGTTCACGCCTGGAACGACGAGCTGATCCCGGCCGCCGATGTCATTGCCTGGGCCGCCGAGCGCAAAGCCAGGCTGCTGCTGGTCAATGATGGCCACCGCCTGATGCGCCATGTGAACGCCTCCTGCCAGGCCTTTGAGGCCTTGCTGCGCGGTTTGTGAACGCGGGCGCCGGCTGAATCCGACGGCGCGACGGGCAACTGCCTACAATAGAGCTCCTGGATGCCCCGGGGCCGGCCACCGTGCCCGCCCGTCTGGCTGGCCTGATTCCCTTTCTGAAAGTTGATATCTCCCGTGAATTTCTTTGTTTCCTGCGCCAAGGGCCTCGAATACCTGCTCGCCGACGAACTGCTGGCGATGGGCCTGCCGCGCGCGACCGCCACCATTTCCGGCGTCAATGCCGAGGGCGAACTGCGCGATGCGCAGCGCGTGGTGCTGTGGTCGCGTCTGGCCAGCCGCGTGCTGTGGCCGCTGCAGGAGTTCGAGTGCCCGGACGAGAACTCGCTGTATCAAGGCGTTGCGGCAATGCCTTGGGACCAGCACATCACCCCCGAGCTGACCTTGTCGGTGGACGCGCACGTGTCCGGCACCGCGATCACCCATGCGCGCTTTGCCGCGCAGCGGGTCAAGGACGGTGTGGTCGACAGCCTGCGCGGGCAGGGCATGGAGCGGCCGTCGGTGAATGTTGAGTTCCCGGATGTGCGCATCAACCTGTCGCTGCGCAAGGGCAGGGCAACCATCTCCATCGACCTGGGCGGTGGCCCGATGCACCGCCGTGGCTGGCGCATGGCGCAGAACGACGCGCCGCTGAAGGAAAACCTGGCCGCGGCCGTGCTGTTGCGCGCCAACTGGCCGAAGATCCACGCCGAAGGCGGTGGTCTGCTCGACCCGATGTGCGGCAGCGGTACTTTGTTGATTGAAGGCGCCTTGATGGCGGCCGACGTCGCGCCGGGCCTGCAGCGTCATGGCAGCATCCCGCCGAGCCGCTGGCGCGGTTTCGATCAGGCGCAGTGGAAGGAGCTGATGGCCGAAGCGCGCGAGCGTGAGCAGGCCGGGCGCGCCGCGCTCAAGCAGGTCATCCACGGCAGCGATATCGATCCGCAGGCAATCCGTGCGGCCAAGGAAAATGCCGAAGTAGCCGGTGTCAGCGAAGCCATCTGGTTCGGCGTACGTGACGTCGCCGATGTACAGGTGCCGCCGCAGGAGACCGGCTGCGTGGTCTGCAATCCGCCGTATGACGAACGCCTGGCCGCCGACACCGTGCTGTATCGCCGTATCGGTGATGCGCTCAAGCGCGCGGTGCCAACCTGGCGTGCAAGCCTGCTGTGCGGCAGTGCTGATCTGGCATTTGCCACCGGCCTGCGCGCAGCCAAGAAGTACCAGATGTTCAACGGCGCCATCGAATGTGCGCTGATCGTCTGTGATCCGATTGCAGTGCCCGAGCGCGAGAATGCCGGCCAGCCGCGCGAGCTCAGCGAAGGCGCGCAGATGGTCGCCAACCGCCTGCGCAAGAACCTCAAGAAGTTCAAGAACTGGCTGAACCGCGAAGGCATCACCTGCTTCCGCGCCTATGACGCCGATCTGCCGGAGTACGCGGCGGCCATCGACGTCTACCGCGAAGACGGTGGCAAGAACCGTACCTTCCTGCATGTGCAGGAATACGCCGCGCCGGCGACCATTCCGGACGTCGATGTGCGCCGCCGCCGCAACGAACTGCTGAATGCTGCCCGCGAAGTGTTCCAGGTGCCGGCCGAGCAGGTAGCGCTGAAGTCGCGCGAGCGTGGCAAGGGCGGCAGCAAGTACGGTCGCTTCGAACAGCGCGGCGAGTTCATCCTGGTGCGCGAGAACGACGCGCTGCTGCGGGTCAATCTGTTCGATTACCTGGACACCGGCCTGTTCCTCGACCACCGCCCGTTGCGCACGCATATGGCGCAGGAAGCGCGCGGCAAGCGCTTCCTTAATCTGTTCTGCTATACCGGCGTGGCCAGTGTGGAAGCGGCGGTTGCTGGTGCCTCTTCGACCACCAGCGTCGACCTGTCGGGTACCTATCTGCAGTGGTGTGCCGACAACCTCGCGCTCAACGGCAAGGGCGGCAGCCAGCACACCTTGGTGCAGGGCGATGCGATGACCTGGCTGGAAGCGGAGAAGAACCGTTACGACGTGATCTTCTGCGATCCGCCGACCTTCTCCAACTCGGCGCGCGCGGAGGATTTCGACATCCAACGTGAGCATGTGCGCCTGTTGCGTGCAGCGATGGATCGTTTGACGTCCGACGGCGTGCTGTACTTCTCCAACAACTTCCGCCGCTTCAGGCTCGACGAGAACGCGGTTGCCGAGTTCGCTGTCTGCCGCGAGATTTCCGCACAGACCATCGGCCCGGATTTCGAGCGCAACGCCCGCATCCACCGCGCCTGGGAATTGCGCCGGCTGTAAGGCCGGCTCGCCTCAACTGTAGTGCCGAGCCATGCTCGGCAGAAGCTTTCCCGGTAAAGCCCCAGCCGAGCATGGCTCGGCTCTACCGCTTCTGCTCCCTCCCTTTCGCATAGCGAAGGGGAGGGTTGGGGAGGGGGGCTTTTTGCCTTGGCTGGTAATGTGCCAGCGGAGCAAGGCTCGGCTCTACAGCAGGCTTGCCGCCGCCATCCCCGCTACCGGCAGCCCCCACGCCAACGGCGCGATCCAGCGCGGGCGATACGGGTACAGCCCGAACGCCAGCAGCAGGCCGGCGAGCGTCATTGCGCCCAACCACCACACCGGCCCCAGCGCCCAGCCATGGCGCCACACGCACTGCGCGAACACAGCCGTCAGCAGACTCCAGCCCAGCCAGCGCCACAACCGCATGCGCGCGGCACTGGCGCCGGCTTTGCCATGCAGCTCCAACTGATGCTTCTCCATCGCCAGCGACAAGGCCACAAACGCAGCGAACGACAAACCAAGTGCGAGCAGCATCATGCGCTTGCCTCCGCCACAACAGCGGCCTGTTGCCGGCGCTTCTTCTCGGCGGCACTCAAGGGCGGTTGCCAATGCTGCATGCGCCAGCCGCAGTACGCCAACATCGCACCGAAGGCGATCATGGTAAGGTCGAAGCTCGCCAACACCCAGTCACCGGCAGCAATGGTCGTGCCAAGGTGCGCTTTCGTGGTGAAGGCATTTAGCACGGGAATCAACGCGAACAACGCCGCGCCCACATATAACTGCCATGCCCACATCATCCGTTTCGGCCAGATGAAGGCGGCCAGCAGTGATGCTGCCCATGCGTAGAAGAACACATTGACCTCGGCGTCGCTGCGCTCGGCCAGTTGCACCGGCAGCAGGCGGTTGCCCCAGAAATAAGCGGCAAAGGCAATCGGCAGGCCGGCGACGGCGCCAATGTTCAAGGCATCGACCAAGCGCAGGCCGAAACCGGTCTTCCCGGACTTGGCGTGCTTGGGCCGCTCCTTCACTGCCCACAGCACCACGCCGCTGGCCACCATCAGGCAGCCGATCAAGCCGGACAGGAAGAACAGGGCCCGCAAACCCCAATCGGCGAAGCGAGCCAGATGCAGCCCGTACATCACGCCGCGCGTCTGCGTTGCGCCACCGGCGTTGGGACTGGCTTCCAGCAGCTCGCCGCTGACTGCGTCATAGCGCAGCGACGGCGTGTCTATCGACAGGCGTTTTCCATCGCGTTGCTGGATGTCGACGACCGCGTTGGCCGCGCCGGGCCTATACACGGTGAAGCCACCGATATCAGCGCCATTCCATTGTTTGCGCGCGCTGTCCATCAACTGTTGGATCGGCACCGGCACCGCTGTTCCCTGTCCCGGAGATTCGATATCGGCCATGCGTGCGAAGGCTTCACTGAAAAAAGCATCTTCATCTTTGGGATAGGCAGTGCTCACGCCCCATGGAAGGTACATGAACATCAAGGTGACGATGCCGGTGTAGGTGATCATTGCGTGGTACGGCAGCGCCATCACCGCGCTGACGTTGTGGAAATCCAGCCACGAGCGCAGACCTTTCTGCGGGCGGAAGGTGAAGAAGTCCTTGAAGATCTTCTTGTGGGTGATTACGCCGGTGATGATCGCCACCAGCATGAACATCGCGCAGAAGCCAACGATGTAGCGTGCCCACACCACAGGAATGTAGTGCAGGTCGAAATGCACGCGATAGAAAAAGTCGCCGCCGCGGGTTTCGCGGGCGGTGACTTCATTGCCGGTGTTGGGATCGACTGTGGCATCACCGAAGCGACCGCCGCCACGACGCCTGCGCTTCTCGCCTTCGACCGGTGGCTTGACCATCGATTCGGGGTTGCGCCAGAACATGCGCATCGCCGGATTGCGGGCATCGGGAAGGGTGACGCTCCAGCTCTCGGCCTGCGGTGCCTTGTGCTGCAGAAAACTTATCGCGCGGGCGGCGGCAACGTCTGAAGTGACCGAACTGCGCGGCAGTTCCGGCCGCATCCAACGGCTGATTTCCTCGCGGTAATAGCTGGCCGTGCCAGCCATGAAGATCAGCAGCAGCAACCAGCCAACCAGCAGGCCGGTCCAGGTATGCAGCCATGCCATCGATTGGCGGAATCCGTTCTTCATGCTGCCGCTCCAAACCACTGGGTACCCAACCACAACAGCGCGGTCGGGATGAGGATGCCGACCCAGGCGCGAAGCGCGGTGCGGGTGGCAAACGCCCACAATGCGGCGCAGGCGCACAGCACGATGGCGACCAGCATGCCGGTCAATACGGACTGGCTGCGGGCGATGGGCAAGGCCACGGCGAAGAACATCGAGCATGTGGCGGCCAGCGCGTAGCCGCCAAGGATGGCGGCAAGCGAGCGTGACAACACGCCCAGCCAGGGGCGTGCGAAGAAACTGCCAAGACGGGTGTACCAGGGGCTGGCGAGAGGCGTGCTGTCCACAGGAACCTGCAAAGTCGGATCAATACGGACGCCACCGGCTAGGCCGGTGGCGTGGAATAAGTCGGCCGTCCGTGGCCGCCACTGCAAAGCAGTGGTTTCCCTGGAGGGATTACAGCTTCCAGCGCAGGCTCAGACGCACATTGCGCGGCTCGCCCCAGTTGACGCCGTCGTAGAAGCCGACGTTGCTGTAGTACTTCTTGTCGAGCAGGTTGTTGATGTTCAACTGCGCGGAGAAGTTGTCGTTGAACTTGTAGCCGGCGAATGCGTTGAGCAATACCACCGCGTCCTGGGTAATCGGCGATTTGTAGCGCTTGCCGCTGGTGATGTAGTCGTCGGCGGGGCGGTTGGTCATGCGCCAGATCTCGCTCTGCCAGGTGACGCCGCCGCCCAACGACAGCCGGCTCCATGCACCACCCGGGCGCCAACTGGTGTTGAGGCGGAAGGTGTTGACCGGCGTGGTGGTGTTCTGGCGCACGCCGTCCTTGTTGCGGATGACGGTATGCGCAAAACCGGCCGAGAGATTCCAGTGTTCGCTGATGCTGCCCTGGGCTTCCACTTCCCAACCTTTGACCTTGTTACCCTTGCCGGTGGAACGGTGGGCGGTGGCGCCATTGGGCAGGGAGTTCTCCGGCACCGAATCATCGACCTCGGCGACGTTGTCCTTGACGCCCTTGAACACAGCAGCAGCGGCGTTCATGCGGCCGTCGAAGAGCTCAGCCTTTACGCCGGCTTCCCACATGTCGCCGACTACGGGCTCCAGGTAGTGGTTGTTCTTGTCGCGGAAGTTCTGCGGCTGGAAGATGTCGGTGTAGCTGGCGTAGGCACTGAACGACTTGCTGAAGTCATAGATCACGCCGGCATAGGGAGTCAGCGAGTCATCCGGCTTGTAACCGTCACGCTTGGTGCGCAATAGCTTTCCGGAAGCGTCGCGTTCGTACTGCCATTCGCGGGTTTCCCAGCTTCCGTAGCGGGCGCCGAGCACCGCCATCAGTGGATCGGCAAGCTGCAGGCGTGCAGCAACGTAGGCGGCGCGCTGCTTGAGCTCATCCTGTGAGGACAGCCAGTTGTAACGATTGACCTGCAGCGGTGCCACGTCGCCGGTCCAGTTGCGCCAATCTGGAACTTTGTCGTAGCCATCGGCGTAGTCGAAATCCGAACCTGGGACTTCGCCCTTGCGTACCGACTGGCCGAGGCCGATCACCAGTTCGTGTTCGCGCCCGAACAGCTTGAACGGGCCACCGGCATTGAGATCGAACACCTGCATGTCCCCGCGTTCGCCGAAGGCGCCGATGTAGGCGGTCACGCCGGTACCATCCGGGCGTGGGTAGCCAGAAGCGCCGTACCAGACGTTGCCTTCGGTCTCGCGCTTGGAGCGGGTGTAGCTGGCTTTGATAGCCCAGTCGTGACCCAGGCTCTGTTCGAGCCGTGCGAATGCAGTTTTCTCGACGATCGGCCAACGGCTCCAACGTGCCGAGAAGTTGGTCGAGCGCGGCAGGTTGGCCGGCTTGCCATCGACGCCCCAGTACGGCACCACGCCCCAGGTGACGCCGGAGGTTTCCGGCGATTGGTATTCGTAGCCGACTTCCAGCAAGGTGCTGTCGCTCAGGTCAGCCTGGACGATGCCGTAGAACACGTCCTTGTCCAGCTTGTAGACATCGCGGAACGAATCGCTCTGCTGCTTGGCGGCAACGATGCGTGCGCGCACGCGGCCGTCCAATGCGATCGGGCCGCCGATATCCGCTTCCAGGCGCTGGTTACCCCAGCGGCCGAGCATCAGGTTGGCGCTCATCGCGAACTCATCGGTAGGGCGCTTGCGCACGTAGTTGATGGTGCCCGATGGATCACCTGCGCCTGTGGTCAAACCGGTGGCGCCGCGGACCACTTCGATGCGGTCATAGATGACGCTGTCGTTGTTGGTCTTGATGTAGCCGCCGAACGTATTGAGCATGCCATCAACCTGGAAGTTGTTGATGTTGTAGCCGCGCGAGACAAAATTGATGCGCTCGCTGTCGGTGACCGCCACATGCACGCCGGTCACCTGGCCCATCACGTCGGACATCGCGTACAGACCCATATCGTCCAAGCGCTGGCGGGTAAGCACCGTGACCGACTGCGGAGTGTGCCGCAGCGAAAGGTCCAGTTTTGTAGCGGTACGTGCCTGCTTGACCGTGTACGACGTGGAGATGTCGGCGTCGGCAACGACTTTCACCGTATCCAGATTCGTAGCGGGTGCTGCTTCCTCCGCCCATGCGGAGGCGGCGCTGCAAAGGGCGACAGAAAGTGCGGTGGCCAGTAGCGCTGGCCGGGGCAGGGTGGGGCGGGATGACATGGTGGATTCCTGTTGGGCAAAAAGGTTTGCCAACCACAGGAATCACCCACGGCACAGCCCACGCGATGCGTGGACGCCCCGGGTACTGTTGCTCCCGCCAGCTGGCCCTGCATGCACGACGCAGCCGGCTACGGCGCGCGTGGCATCAGTTCGTATATCGGGGGTACACGGGGCGTGGCGGGATGGAGTGAAACATCCATGTCGCACGAAGCTGGGCGTACTGCCTAGGTAGTAACGATAATTGTTCGCATTTAATTAAGCAAGCAGATGTGTCATTGCTTTTCGCAGGCTTGTGCTCTCGTCTTCGTGTGGATGTAGCGAGTGCTACGCATCAAGTCATGCAAGGCCGATGTTGTGAACGTTTGGCGCTTGATGACGTTTGCAAGCAAGAACGGCGAACGTCCGCTTGTTTCATTCCACAACGCTGCGCGCTGTATCTGTCATCGCCGGGCAACACGCTGTTCCGAGAATGCGAAGCTCCCTGCAGGCACTTGCCTGAAGCAGTCTTTCGAATTCCGGAGCAGCCAGTGAAGCGTTGTGCGTTGTCGATTGCAGTTGGATTGGTGGTGTTTGGTGGCGTGGCAAACGGGGCACATGCGCAACAGGCGGAGGTAGCGCCAGCGGCAAAGGCGACCAACCTCGACGCGATGATCGTCACTGGCACGCGTGGCTCCAACCGCACCCAGTTCGATACGCTGGCGCCGGTGGATGTGTTCTCGCAGGAAGAAATCCAGGGTATCGAGTCCTCAGATCTCGCTGACGTGTTGGCGCAGCTGGTACCCTCGTTCGTGGTGCAACGCATGCCGATGAATGATGGTCAGGTGTTCGTGCGACCGGCCACGTTGCGTGGTCTGTCGCCGGATCAGACCCTGGTGCTGGTCAACGGTCGCCGTTTCCATCGCTCGGCGCTGTTGGGCGCACGTGGTGCGCAGGGGCCGGATCTGGCGCAGATTCCGAAGAGCGCGATCCAGCGCATCGAAGTGCTGCGCGACGGTGCCTCCGCGCAGTACGGTTCCGATGCAATTGCCGGCGTGATCAACATCATTCTTGATGACAGCGTTGGCACCGAAGTGAGCATGGGTCTGTCGCAATACAGTGAAGGCGATGGCACCTCGCGCAACGTCGGTGCACGTACCGGCATCGCGCTGGGTGATGCCGGCAGCCTGTCCTTGTTCGCCGACTATGACAATTCCGATGCGACTTCACGCACCCGCCAGCGCGCAGATGCAATCGCGTTCCAGAACAAACACCCTGAATTGAAAGTGCCAAACCCGGTACAGCGCTGGGGCCAGCCGGAGCTTGAGAACAAACGCGCAGGCTTCAACCTCAAGCGCTACCTGGGCGAAACCACGGAAATCTACGGCTACGGCCTGTATGGAAAGGGCGAGGGCCTAAGTGATTTCAACTGGCGCAACCCTGATGGCACCGCCTCGGTCTACAACACCACCGCGGTGTTCCCGGGCTGGGATGTGCGCACGCTGTATCCGACGGGTTTCAGCCCGAAGTACGGCACCAACTATGACGATCTGCAGCTGCTGTTCGGTGTGCGCGGTCGTATTGGCGATAATCTGGATTGGGATGTAAGCGGCAGCTACGGGCGCAACCGCATCGAGTACACGTTGGGGAATTCGATCAATGCCTCGTTGGGGCCGGACAGCCCTACCTCGTTCTACCTCGGTCGGCTGAGCCAGGAAGAGCGCAACCTCAACGCCGACTTGGTTTACAGCCTGCCATTGGCTGCGCTGGCGTCGCCGGTGAGTGTGGCGTTCGGTGCCGAGTTCCGTGAGGAGACCTATGGCGTGGATGCAGGTGATCCGGCGTCGTATGCGATCGGCCCTGGTGCGGTCGCGGGCCTGGCGGGCAACTCCAACGGTGCGCCAGGCTTCAGTCCGGCCAATGCCGGCAGCTGGGATCAGCGCAGCTACGCTGCCTATGTCGACGTTGAAGTACCGATGACCGCGCGCTGGAGCGTGGGCGCTGCTACACGCTACGAGCACTTCTCGAGCTTCGGCCAGACCGTGGATGGCAAGCTGTCCTCGCGCTTCGAATTCACCCCGGATTTCGCGCTGCGCGGCTCGGTGTCCACCGGCTTCCGCGCGCCTACACCTGGCCAGCTTTACACCACCAACACCCAGCAGGGTCTGGATACCGTGACGCTGCAGGTGTTCACCTCTGGGCGCCTGTCGCCCAGCGATCCGCTGGCACGCATGTTGGGCGCAAAGGATCTGAAACCGGAGCAGTCGCGCACCGCATCGCTGGGCTTGACCTGGCGCAATGATGCCGGCTTCTCGGGCTCTGTGGACCTGTACGACATCAAGGTTACCGATCGTTTCAGCCAGTCGGCCTCGTTCCAGATTCCAGCTGGCGTGCCCAACCCGATGGGCTATACCTCGGTGAGCTATTTCACCAATGACTTTGACACTACAACCCGCGGCATCGATCTGGTTGGCAGCTACGCCACCGATCTCGGCGCGGGCCGCTTGAACCTGACCGTGGGCTGGAACTACAACAAGACCGAGGTCGACAAGGGCGATACTGGTGTGGCGACCAATGCCAGCCAGCGTGTGGTGTTCGAAGAGCGCCTGCCACGGCAGAAGGGCACGTTCAGTGCCAACTACGACGTCGGTAGTTGGAGCGTACTTGGCAAGCTGCGCCACTACGGCGCGTGGACCGACTCCTCGGGCAATGCCACCGGTGATATCTTCCAGCGCTTCGGTGCCATGCAGTTCTTCGATCTGGCAGTGAGTTACCGCATCAATGCGATGCACTCGCTGCGGGTCGGTGCTGACAATGTATTCAACCGCTATCCAGATGAAGCGACGTTCCAGGCAAGCCGCGGTCTGATCTATTCGCGCAACGCGCCTTACGACACCGACGGCCGCAATGTTTACGCCGAATACCGGTTGAAGTTCTAAGCATGAATACCAATCGACGACGTCTCCTGCGCTCGGCGGCCATGTTGCCGTTGATTGGCTCCGCTGCCGGGGCGTTGGCTTGGGCCACGCAATCAGCGTCACTGCCAAGCACACCGGCAGGCAGGTCTGCCGCGCAGTTGGCCGCGGATGAGACGTATTGGGCGGCAGTAGCTGCCCAGTACGAGCTCACCGATGAGGTGGTGATGCTTGATAACGGCTATTGGGGAGCAATGGCGCGGCCGGTATTGCAGGCCTACCAACAGGCCACCGCTGAAGTGAATCAAGGCAATGCCTGGTTTGGCCGTGTCGAGTTCCCGAAGCGGGCGCGTTCGGTGCAACAGCGCTTGGCAGCGTTTCTTGGTGTGGGCGAAGATGAGCTGGTACTTACCCGCGGTGCAACCGAAGCCTTGCAGGCAATGATCGGCGGTTACAACCGGCTGCAGCCGGGTGATCAGGTGCTGTATGCCGATATCGACTACGACAGCACCATCACTGCTATGCGCTGGCTGCAGCAGCGCCGCGGTGCCGAGCCGGTGGCGATTGTCCTGCCGGAGCGCTGCGATGCGGCGACGGTAGTGCAGGTCTATGCCGACGCGCTTGCCAGGTATCCGCGCCTGAAATTGATGTTGTTGACGCAGGTAAATCACCGCAACGGCATGCTATTGCCGGTCGCCGAGATTGCGGCGTTGGCCAAGGCGCGTGGCGTGGATGTCATCGTCGATGCCGCGCATGCGGTGGGTCAGGTGGACATGCAGGTTGGCGAGCTGGGGGCCGACTTCGTCGGTATCAACCTGCACAAGTGGATAGGTGCGCCGGTAGGCGTTGGTGCGATGTATGTGCGGCGCGGACGGGTGGGGGACATAGATCCGTATATGGGCGATCCGGATCGCGGTATCGCCAGTCGCATCCACACTGGTACGGCCAATTTCGCGGCCTTCCTTGCGTTGCCTGCAGCCTTGGATTTTCATGCTGCCATCGGTGTGCAGGCCAAGCGCGAGCGCTTATTGCTGCTGCGCAACCGTTGGCGCGATGGGGTACGTGAAGTGCCTGGCGTGCAGTTGCTGGGGAGTGACGAAGTGGTATTGAGTAGCGCGATTTCATCGTTCCGGCTGCTTGGGCACACGTCGCTGGAGCAGAACGTGGCGATTGCTCGGCAGTTGCTGGAGCAGCACGGTGTATTCACCGTGCATCGTGATGGCTTGGCGCAGGGCGCATGCGTGCGGGTGACGCCGGGGATTTTCACCTCGACCGCGCAGATTGAGCGGTTGGTGGATGCGGTGCGGGCGGTAGCAGGAAGCTTGTAGGAGCGGCGTAAGCCGCGAACTGACGTGTCTTCAGTTCCGCTGATCGGCTGCAATCGGGAGATGCTGGTGGTTTTTGTGGATTGCAGGAATACCGCCGGGTTGAAGGGATGCCAGCTTCGGCTGACGCCGCTCCTACAACAGTCGGGGTCAGAACTTCAGCCAGCCGGTCAGGGCATGCAGTAGCAGGCCGATCAGGCCGCCTACCAGCGTGCCGTTGTAGCGGATGTATTGCAGGTCGCGGCCGACGCTCAGTTCCAACTGTTCGACCAGCTTCTTTTCATCCCATGCCTTCACGGTCTGGGCGATATGGCTGGTGACGCCGCTGCGCAGGCGATTGGTCAGCTTTTCCGCACCGGCCAGCATGTGCTGGTTTAATGCCTCGCGCAGGGCAGGGTCGTTGCCGATGGTGGTGCCGAGCTTGCCTAGGCTCCGCTCCAGATGGCCTGCAAGCGCCGAGTCTTCGCGCGAAAGGTCCTCCCGCAGATAGTCATGCACACGCTGCCAAAGCCCTTGTACATATTCCTGTACCGCCGGATGGTCTATGACTTGCTGCTTGAGCGCATCGACCTTGGCAGCCAAGGCCGGATCTTCACGCAGACGGCGGATGTAGTCGGCGATCCATGCCGCGTAATCCTGGCGCAGTGGATGCTCGGGCTGCGACAGAATCGCCTGCAGTTCTTCCAGTCCTGCCCGTGCCAATCTGTCGGCCAAAGAATCCCCGATCTCGTCGATGGGTTTGACCCAGTCCACGGTGCTGGCCAGCTTCGGCCACTCTTTGCGGATGTAGCGCACGATCAGGGCGGATGCTTGCTGCCGCACCTTGTCGTTGTCCAGCCAGTGAGCGACGCGGGTAAGTCCTTCATCGAGCACGCGCTGATGGCGGTTGTCGGCGGTAAGCAGACCAAGCAGCTCACCGGCGGTTCCTGCTGCGTTCCACTGCCGTAACTGGGCAACGACGAAGCCTTGGATGGAGCGGCGCACGGCCGCTTCATCGAGCAGGTCCAATGCCTGTACCGCCCAGCCACGCGCCATGCTGGCCAGCATCTTTGCCTGCGCAGGCTGTGCCAGCCATTCGCCCAGGCGTGTGGCCGGGTCGAATACCTTCAGCTTGGCCAGCAGTGCTTCCGGTTCAAGGAAGTGGTCGCGGACGAACACCGCCAGGCTGTCGGCGATGCGCTCCTTGTTGCGCGGAATGATGGCGGTATGCGGAATCGGCAGGTTCAGTGGCCGTCGGAACAGCGCGACCACCGCGAACCAGTCGGCAAGAGCGCCAACAGTAGCCGCCTCACAGAAGGCGCCAACCCAGGCCCACACGCCGCGTTCGCCATTGACGTGGCTGACGATGAAGCCGGCGAGCATCGCCAGCAACATCGCCACAGCGTACAGCTTGAGCCGACGCAGTTGCGCGCGGCGCGGATCGTCCTGTGGGCTCACGGTTTACTCGCCGTCCTTCTTGCTCACGGTGCGGCGGAAGCAATGGTTACCGGCCGGGTGCGCCCATTCGCTGTTCAAGCCACGCTGTGGCTGCTCGGCGGTGCTGGTGTCGAACTGCGCGCACAGCTCGTAGTGGGTGGCATCCAGGGGCCGATAACTGTAGTCGGGCCCGCCAGCCGGGTCCTTGTAGGTCAGGATCATGCCGGGTTGCGCGGCGAGGGCGAGGATGTTGGGCGGCAACGCGTCGTGCTCGCGCCAGTAGTTGCCGGCCGCTGTCCCCAGCGTCCGCAGATGCGATACGCGTGCATCATCCAGCCGCTTGAGCCGTTGCTGGGATGGCGAATCGATGACCCAGACGCCGGCTGCGATGGCTGCTGCAGTGACGATACCGGTTGCCCAAAGAACGCGGGTGCCCCAAGCGGTGCGGCTCATGACTCGACCTCCTCTTGGCGCAGGTCCCATAGGTAATAACCGAACACGGTCCCGGCAATCACACCGACCACCAGCACCTTGAGCACGAAGCGCAGGCTCAAGTCGCCGCTGAGCAGGTTGAAGACCAGCGCGGTGAGGTCACCGATCAACACAGTGGCCGCCACGAACAGGGTTAGATAGGTCAGCCAGCGACGTACCGGCGACAAGCGTTTGATCGGATGCCTGTCCACGTCGCGGCTGACGCGATGGGCGGCGAACACGAACACCGGGAAGGCGATCACCAGCGCAGAGATCGCCCAGCGAATGCCGCCGCTCAACCGCATCAGCTGCCAGTCTGGATCAGCCGGGTCGGGCAGGGCGTACTGGATCAGCTGGAACAGCAGGCTGCCCAGATTCCAGGCAAAGAAGTACAGGGTGCTGAACAGCACCAGATAGGCGAAGGCTTCGCGCGCCGACAGCGAGGCGCGTGGGCGTGGCACCGGCAGCGGGAAGTCCACTTCGGCCCAGCCATCGAGCACGCCGCTGATCTGCTGCTCGCTCCAGCCGGCGGCCAGCAAGGCGCTGCTGACCTGCTGGCGACTGTGTCCGCGCATCAGGGCTTCGCGGACAAAGGTTTCAAGTTCGGGAGAGGCCGAGGCCATCACATGCTCCTTGCAGGGATGACCGCAGCCTAGGGTGCCGGCTCAGCGCAATCAAGCGTCGATGGGTTCTTCGACCTGTGCGGCCAGCATGCGCGCGCGCAGTGCATCCAGTTCCATGCGCAGAGCCTGGTTCTCGGCGGTAAGTGAGGTGATGCGCTGGCGCAGGGCCTGTACTTCGGCGCTATCGCTGCTGCCGTCGAGGCCATCGGCTTCAGCCATGCTCAGCGGTTGCGACTCGTCATCGGCATCGTCACGCACCGCCTTGGGCTTGCGCTTGGCATCACGCACGCGCTTGGCGGCCTGCTTCAGTTCGTCCTTGCCGCCACGCGCCGCTGCGCGCTGCTCGTCTTCAGGCAGGCTGGCGACAGTGGCTGCCGCGCTGAGCGAAATCGCGCCCACCCGCATCGCTTCGATCACTTCGGCGGTGGCGTGGTCATGGATCTTCTCGATCATCGTCACCTGGCTGGGGCTGAGCTTGGCTTCGCGGGCCAGATCGGCCTTGGATAGCTTGGGTGCCGGGTCCCACGGCGGGCTGTCGCTGTCGGCGGCAGCGCTGGGTGCAGTCTCACCTTCGCTCTCGCGACGCAGTTGTTCCTGCTCGCTGCGGCGGCGGGTCTCCAGGATGTCGCGCTTGCGCAGGGCGAGTACGCCGCGCTGGTAATCGGACACGCTGCGGCGGCCCAGGTGCTGCTCGATCATCCACAGGTGAACGTCGTCCATCGACTTGAAGCGGGTGTTCTGCACGGTGTTGAACGGAATGCCGTGCTTGGAGCAGATGCCGTAGCGGTTGTGGCCGTCGATCAGTACATCGCCCCACAGCACCAGTGCGTCGCGGCAGCCCTCGGCCAGCAGACTGCGCTCCAGCGCGTCGTGCTCGTCCTGCGTGAGCGGATCGATATAGGCCTTGAGTTCTTCGTTGACGATGATGTCCATGAGCGCTGCCAGAAACGTGGAGCGGCATTGTGAAGCCAGCAAGGGCCCCGGCCAACCCTTGTATTTGGGGAAAATAACAGGTCCGTGCCGGTGCGCTACGGTGGCCGGCGTACCATGAACGCCTGTTACAAGGTCTTGCTCACAGGAAACCCCCCATGAACAGTCCCCATATCCGCGAACAATGGCAGGTGCTGGCCGACGGCCTGTCGCTGCGTACCCGCGCGTTCATAAACGGCAAGTATGTGGATGCCGTATCGGGCGCTACCTTCGACTGCATCAGCCCGATCGACGGGCGCGTGCTGGGGCGGATCGCCGATGGCGGTCAGCTCGACATCGATCATGCGGTGGCGGCGGCGCGGCGCAGCTTCAACGCCGGTCATTGGGCAGGGTTGAAGCCGGTAAAGCGCAAGCAGGTATTGCTGAAGCTGGCGGCCTTGGTAGAGGCGCATGCCGATGAGCTCGCCGTGCTGGAAACGCTGGACATGGGCAAACCGGTGGCGCAGGCACGGCAGGTGGATATCGGTGGGGTGATCCGCTGCATCCAGTGGACAGCCGAAGCAGTGGACAAGCTGTATGGGGAAGTCGCCCCGACCGGCGCCAATGAGCTGGGCTTGATCACCCGCGAGCCGCTGGGCGTGATCGGCGCCATCGTGCCGTGGAATTTCCCGCTGCTGATGGCCGCGTGGAAGATCGCCCCGGCGTTGGCCGCGGGCAATTCCGTGGTGCTGAAGCCTTCGGAGAAGTCGCCATTGAGCGCGCTGCGTTTTGCCGAGTTGGTCAGCGAGGCCGGCGTTCCAGATGGTGTGTTCAACGTGGTGCCTGGCAGTGGCAAGGGCGCAGGCGAGCCGCTGGCGCTGCATATGGATGTGGACGGCTTGGTGTTTACCGGGTCCACTGCAGTGGGCAAGCGGCTGTTGCAATGTGCCGGTTTGTCGAACATGAAGCGCGCTTACATGGAATGCGGCGGCAAGAGTCCGAATATCGTGTTTGCCGACGCGCATGATCTGGACAAAGCGGCCGAGGCAGCGGCCAACGCCATTTTCTACAACCAGGGCGAGGTGTGCACGGCAGGTTCGCGGCTGTTGGTGGAGCGCTCGATCAAGGATGCATTTGTCGCCAAGGTCATCGAGCACGGTCGACATATGCAGCCTGCGCATCCATTCGAGCCGAGAGCGGCGATGGGGGCGATGGTGGATGAGGCGCAGACCGCGCGTGTGCTGGGCTATGTGGAGAAAGGCACAGCAGAAGGTGCGCGTCTGTTGCTGGGCGGCAAGCGCGCGGATGTCGTTGCCGGCGGGTGTTACATCGAACCAACGGTATTTGATGAAGTCAGCCCGCTGCAGAGCATTGCCCGCGAAGAGATATTTGGCCCGGTGCTGTCGGTGATCGCGTTCGATGGCGAGCAGCACGCCTTGCAACTGGCCAACGACACCGAGTACGGCTTGGCGGCAGGCGTGTGGACACGCGATATTTCGCGCGCGCATCGTGTTGCGCGTGGTCTGCGTGCGGGCAGTGTATGGGTCAACTACTGGGACGGCGGTGACATGACCGCGCCGTTTGGTGGTTACAAGCAATCGGGCAATGGCCGCGACAAGTCATTGCACGCTTTCGACAAGTACACCGAGATGAAGGCCACCTGGATCAATCTCGAAGACTGACCTTCTCCCTCCCTTTCGGGTAGCGAAGGGGAGGGCTGGGGAGGGGGTGCTGTTGAGCGTTGGCTCTGGCGTTTGCGGCCTTACAGGCAACAACAGAAGCTACCCCCTCCCAACCTCCCCCTTGGCTGCGCCAAAGGGGAGGGGCGGAGCATGCAGCTTTGCTCCCTCCCTTTGGCGTAGCGAGGGGGAGGGCTGGGGAGGGGTTTGCTGTTGAGCGTTGGCTCTTGCGTTTGCGGCCTTACAGGCAACAACAGAAGCTACCCCCTCCCAACCTCCCCCTTGGCTGCGCCAAAGGGGAGGGGCGATGCATGCAGCTTTGCTCCCTCCCTTTGGCGTAGCCAAGGGGAGTGCCGGGGTGGGGCAGCTGTCAGTCCTTCTCCTGTGCAACCACCGCGCCAGTTGCCGGGTCCAGTCGCACCTCGACCTTCTCGCCGCTGGCAGTCTTGCCCTTGGCCTTCCACATGCCGTCATCCAGCTTTACATCGCTGACGCCGGTGTAACCCGCGCTGGAGAGCTGTGCGCGGATATCGGCCTCGCTCAATTGCGATACGGCTTTGTCCGGATAGACGGTGCCGTTGCGGGGATCAAGCTTTACATCGACCTGCTTGCCATCAGCACTGGTCGCATCGGCTTCCCACATCCCGTCTTCGAATTTCACGTCTTTGACGTTGGTGTAGCCCTGAGCTTCCAGCTGCGCGCGTACCTGCGGCGCGGTCAATGCATCCTGGGCCTGGGCGATGCCGCTGCCAGCCAATGTCAGTGCGGCTGCAATCAAGGCGGTACGTAGCGGTCGGTTGTTCATTGGTCTGCTCCTTGGGTTTCATTGCGCTTCTGGCGCGGAACCAACCCTAACGTCGCCAAGCTGTATCGATCCGTGAATTGTCGCGGGTTCAATACGCGGCTATCAGATGCGGTTAATCGATGTGCACAGGAGCGCAAGAAAGTGTTTTCAGAACGTTCATTTCCTTGGCAGGGAATGCGTCGGCCAGCGCGCAACAACAGGCAGCTGTAGTGCCGAGCCATGCTCGGCAAGGGGCCTTACACAGGGGCTGGCCGCGCGCAGGCTTGTGGGAGCGACGTCAGTCGCGAAGCCGGTGCACCATCTGATTGCGGTGGTGCTTCCTTCTGATGTGATGTGTGCTTCGCCGCTTACGCCGCTTGTGTCTGCCAGCCGAGTAGATTGTGGTTGAGAGCGGAGTGCGGCAGCCCGTTACGTCGCGGTGCCCAGAAGCACGTGTAGGAGTTGGGGCGCCGCACT